>SKWQ01000150.1 GCA_007128855.1 Balneolales bacterium | reverse complement strand
TGGTGCATCCACCCTCACCACCTCTGGCTGCAGGAGACGGCATCCGGCGGGAAAAAAGTCCTTACCTTCTTTATATCGGGAATCTGGAACCCAAGAAGAACATTGTGCGCATGCTTGAAGCGTTTGTCCGGCTGCCGAATAAAAACGGGCACAAGTTACTCCTCCTGGGCAATCTCTGGGGGCCGCGTGGCTGGCGCCGCAAGGTGCAGCATTTGATCCGGGATTCGGCCGGTATTGAATACAAGGGCTATGTGCCTGATGAACAGCTTTCCGGTTATTTGACCGACGCGTCCGGCCTGCTGCTTGTGAGCCATGTGGAGGGATTCGGCCTGCCGGCGATGGATGCACTCGCCCACAACATTCCTGTTCTGATTTCACGTGATCCGGCGTTGAATGAAGTTTGCCGCGGGTCAGGCATTACGGTAAACGAATGTGATTCAGCAGAGATAAGCGGGGGAATGGAGCAGCTTGTTTTTTCGGAGAAGCCCATGGACTCAAACACTGCAATGCACCAGAGGTACGGGCAGAAGCGATATGACGACAAGCTGGATGAGATTGCGGATAGGCTGGCAAGCAAAACTGCCTGGTTTTTCCCAACGGATATCAGCAGCAGCGACACATCTCCACTAAAATGCAATGAAGTCAAAACGTCAATTCTGGCGGCTGTTTGCTACGCTGCTGTGTTTCGATCGGGAATCAATGTCCAGAAACTGTATCTCGCTCTTGGATCCGTCAGCATCTCTTTTGACGATTTTCTGGTAAAACTCACCGATATGATAGACACGCCGCCTGGCTTGTTGGTAAACACCAATGGTGTGATCCGGTTGAATGATGAAACTCATTACTTGCCACATGAGAAAAACCAAATATCCGACAATGCTGCTGTTCGAAAAAAACATCGCAACATCTTGAAGCTGATCATTGCGATTCCATGGGTCAAGGGGCTCTACTATTCCGGTGGTACCGCCCATGGGGCCGGATTACATGACCGTGACGATCTGGATCTGTTGATCGTGACGGCCGGTGACAGAGCCTGGATGACCTACACTGCGGTCAGGCTTGTAAGCCGCCTTGCCGGTGCCGGCACTTCGGTCTGCGCTAATTATATTCTGGACGAACACGCACATGAAATTCACTGGCAGCGGGATTATTACACCGCATTTCAGCTGCTCTTCCTGAAAAAAGTCGCCTTGAAACCGGACATGCCGCACATCCGGTATTGTAACACCTGGATGCATGACTATTTTCCGAATGGGCCTGAATTCAAAAAGAAAACCGTTAATACCCCTGGAAAAACCCGTGGAATCCTGAGGTACGTGAACCTCCTGATCATGATGGTCTGGACTGCCCGATGGAAAAAGAATGGCTTCAGAAGCAGTGATGGCGGTTTGCTTTATGACGCACACCGGATCAAGCTCCATACCAATGACCACCGTCCGAATGTATCCCGATCCTTCTCATTACTTTTCGGCAAGACCCTGACGGCTTTCAAAGCGGCTGCCTTAAAACAATCTTCTGAACCATTAAAAGACGCAGCAGACAAGTAGCATTGGTGTCTTTCTATTTCCGGGTGGATGGTGACAGCAAGCGCATGAAATTTTTCACACCAACCATCAATGAGCGGAAAGCTCTGGATCTCTCCCGGACTCCCCTGGCTGCAAACAGGAAAAATCTACCCAGAACCATCGCCTGCCGGAGTAACAGTTTCCTGTTTTCAAGAACAGGATTGTCCCTGATAATATCCCTGTAGAGCATTTGCTGCAGGTTGCCTGTTTGGGTCGGCCCTGTACGATTTGAAATACTCACAGTAAAGAGAAGTACATCCAGCCAGATATTTTCAGGCCTGGCCTCCCGGCAAAGTGCATCTATGAGTACAATCTTCCTTCCTTTCTTGTCGATGATGATATTTCCCGTGTGAAGATCACCATGAACACATCCTGTTTCGTATTCCTGCAGTTTATACAGATGTTGGGCGAACCAGGCGCTGACAACGCGTATTGCCATTTCAAAATCCTTTTCCCCCAACTCGGAAATTGCAACACCTTCGAAATGCGGCATGATCAGGCATCCTGGCCTGTCATGAGCGATCTCAGCACCGGCAGCCGTCACGGAATATCCATTGATTTCAGTTGTTCCGGCAGATCTTCTGAACGCATTCAGCCGTTCAAATACTTTTTTTGCTTCCGAATGCTGATTTCCAAAATCCTTTATAAGAAAATCCCCTTCAAGATAAACCCGGGGTTTTGATTTCCTGTTTGACTTCATAAGCATAATTTTAGGACCTTAACTTATGGCGGTCAGTGATAAAAAACACATATTCGTTTTAGGCGGTTCAGGCTTTATCGGGAGCGCTGTCATCGCGTCATTGCAACATCAGGGCCATCGCATAAGTGCACTCAACCGCCGGTCCGCCCTTCCCGAAGGTGTGGAAGGCATACCGGGAGATATACGCAATTTTGACTGGCGCGTACTGGAAAAGGACCTTCCCGATGCGATCATCCATCTTGCCCGTATAGCCGGTCGGGGACGGTTTTCGCGGTGGATTGCCGGCCGTCAGGGCCGTGCAGCCTCAAAACGATTGATTCAATGGCTGGAATCCCTGCAACGCCCCCCTCACCTGGTGTTCACATCCGGCACCCTGGTATACGGGGATCGCGGTCGCGAGGCAGTTGATGAAACGGCACCATTGAATCCCATTGCTTTTCAACGGGATTATATAAAGGCGGAATACCCTGTGCTGGGCGTGTCCGGAATGGGCCTTCCTGTATCCATAGTTCGTCCGCCATGGATTATCGGAGGCGGTTCCTGGTTCCGCCAATTTTACTTCAGCCAAGGCCGGAACGGTACGGTCACGCAATTTGGCAGCGGAGAAAATCTGATGAGTCTGGTGCATGTGAAAGATTGTGCCGGTCAGATCTGTGCGGTTGCCTTGCGCGGCATACCCGGACGGATCTACAACATTTGCGGTTGTCCTGCGATAACGCAAGGCGAGTTTGTCCGGCTGACTGCCGAACACCTGGGTGCCGTTACTGAGATTCTCCCATCGGAAAAACTGCGCCGGAAGTATGGGAAAACTGTTTTCGAAGCGCTGACGTTTTCACTTGATGTAACATCCCGTGAACCACTCATCAGGGAATATCCGAACCGTTACCCGGATGCCCGGTCAGCTATTGACGCTGCCGTTGCCGAATGTGAAGCTTGCGAAAAAAGCTGATCGGCAATTATTCCGGGCGGGATGAATTACCGGCGAGAAAATTCGTTTCTGCCTGAAATGGTTCTTGCAGTGCAGGATGGATGCCTGTTGACAAGGATTGCCAAGGATCTACAGGGACCAACGGGGACAAGATTTAATGCTTCACGCGCATTTCATAGAGGCTGTATTCACCGATGTTCCATAAGGGCGTGCGGGAAAAAATGCGGTCCAGCTTCCACAGCGTTTCGGCCTTGTTGCCAAGTGCCGGCAGAAGATGCGAGCGGTACCAGGCGGGGTAAAACAGGCTGAAGCCCTGTTTCCCGACGATTTCAAAATCCGGGCCAAAAGCCCTGCGTATATCGCCTGCCGAGTAGGGTCGACTGGCAATCTCACGAAGGTCGGAGTAGCCCCTCCATCTGTTTGTGATCCTTTGAAATGCTTTGTTAAAACGACCTTTTGCCAGCCAAAGCGGGATTTCAGTGAGGTAATAGCGGTTTACGAATGTCAGCACAAGGCGTGCATCGGTCGAACAGTTCAGACGGATATGCCGGGCAGCCTCCCGTAAATTGAATACGGTATTGAGTCCGCCGAAGTAGACAAAAACAAGGTCGAATTTCCGATTTTCGAATACTTCACGGATGTCTTCGACTGATCCGGCAGCAAAACCGGTATTCTCAAGCCCCCTATCCTCGCACCGATTGCGAGCCAGTTCAATCATGCGCGGCGAAACATCTATTGCGCAGATCTGCCGGTCAGGATATTTTGATGCAAAATACTCCACGTCAAACCCTGGGCCGCATCCGATTTCGAGTGCAGAATCAAACGGAACCCGTTCTGTTATTTCGCGGAAAGCGTTCCTTATTCGCTGGAGTACGGGATTTTCCTCATAACGCTGCTCAAAATCGCGCGCGTCCTCGTCGTAATAGGAAGCGACTTCCTGATAATACTCTTTTTGCAGATGATCGGCAGCCATGTATCCCGCTGTTTGGATTACGTTTGATTGTGAAGTGAAATCATACAGGCAAAACACAGAAGTTCAGAAATACGTTTGCGATGCCTGCTATGACATATAGATGCAACGATTTTTGCTTTAAAACGGTTGGATCTCAATATAGATGGCGGCATATAGTTGAGGTCATCGTATTGTTTTTGTGGTAGATGAAACATTACTGCTGTCTTGGAGTGTTTCATAATCACTGTAACTTTCCCAATTACATCCTGAAAAAAATCCCTGAAACTATGTGGCCTAACACAGAAATATATCATATGAACATTTCGCACAACAAGGTGGCTATATCAACAACATTGCTGACACTGCTCATGATGATTGTACTGTTGACATTCTCATCCTCCCTGGCCCGTACAGGACAGCAGTCTGATATGCACTCTGATGTTCACCTCACCGTCGGCGACCCCGCCCCGGAGTTCGAGGCCATGACCGATGAGGGCGAGGTGTGGCGCAGCGCCGACCACGAAGGCGGTATCCTGGTGGTCTTTTTCTTCCCGGCCGCAATGACCGGCGGATGCACCGCCCAGGCCTGCAGTTTCCGCGACAACCGCACCAAGCTTGTGGATATGGGCGCCGAGGTCGTGGGTATCAGCGGCGACCAGATCCGCAACCTGCAGATCTTCCGCGCAACCAACAACCTCAACTTCCCGCTGCTTTCCGATGCCGAGGGCAGTATCGCCCGCGCATTCGGCGTGCCGGTCCGCGACGGCGGCACCATCACCAGAGAAGTGGACGGCGAACAGGTGGAACTCACGCGCAACGTGACTACCGCCCGCTGGACCTTCATCATCGATGAGGACGGCAACATCGCCTACATCGACACCGAAGTGCAGGCCGATGTGGACAGCGAGGCGGTCATTGCTGCCATTGCGGAGATGACCGGAACTCAGGAGCGCCCTTAGCGACAAGCAGTTGCCGTGGTTCGAACTACTACTGCGTCTCAATTACTGATTCATTTCGGGAGAAATGATATGACTGATTCATCCTGATTCCCCTTGCTTCTCAGATTGCCGAAATCTTTAATAATCAATGATATAGAAAAAATTAAAACGAATATCCAGATTTCTTTGTATCTTGAATCTTATAGCAATCAACTTAGCCACAAGCTTCTTTTAACAAAGAATAACAGGGTTTCAATCTGCTCTTATCTTACAGTGTGGCTTTTTTTGAGCGATGAACAGATTTCTAACTTTCCGAGAGGATTGCATAATACCCCGTACACTGCTATTCCGGGGATTCGGGGCAAAATGCTTTCTCTGTTCAAGTTTTTGTGGGTTTTCCACTTAAAGTCAATAACCTCAACACTTATTTCCCCGTCACAATGCAAACCAAAATGCGAAGTCTGAAAGTTTCCGTTACGCTCCTTTTGTTTCTTTTTGGAACCCTCACACTCACCCAGTGCGACAAAAGCGATCCTGTCCGGATACTCCCTGAAGATGTGGCCGGCACATACAGTTTCACAAATTTCATCTTCATACCGGATGCCACTGCCCTTGAACCGGCAGATATGCTGGACACACTGGTGGCGGCCAACACTAATCTGGTGCTTCTCGACGGCGGGCAGTTCACTTTGAGTTACCGCTTCGTGAATGGGTCCCAGTCACTCATTTCGGGTGACTTCACAGCCAGGGCCGAAGAAATCAAACTGACGGCGGCGCCCGGCTCCGAGACCCGGCTGACATCCCTGCTCCTGCATTCACCCCTGGAGCTGCAACTTGATCTTGAACGGGGCATATTAGAATCGACCACCTCAAAAACAGTAGACCTGAGCGCATTTTCCGGCAGATATGAAGGTGTTCCGCCTGTATCGGGCAGACTCATATTGGAATTGATACTCACAGATTGACCACACGCAACCTCCATGTATCATCGCTTGCACGGTGGAAATCAAAACTGAAATTTATCAAGGAACACGATCGTGAATGTATATCAATCAAGTCTACCTTACCTGAAACTCAGCCTGGCTGCACTGCTGCTCCTTGCAGTATTCAGGCCCCAGACCACTGACGCACAGGTTTCCGGGATAAGTTTCAGCATATCCCCGGGAGCCGATTATGTTGTTTTTGAGGACAATGCCGGGCTAAACCACGATTTCTCGCTTGGTGGGTCTCTGGGAATGGGCTTTGGCCAGTACATCGAATTGTATGCCAACTACATGTACACCGACCGCTACAGGACAAACTTCCCGAAACTCAGAGGCGGTGATGAGAACCTGATGGATAAGTTGTCCATGGTGGACAGTCGCAACATGCGGGTCCATCGCTACGGCATGTCGACAAAAGTGAACCTCACCAGTACTGTCATCGTACCCTATCTGACAGCTGGAGCAGGTATCATCCGGATGGACAGAAACAACCTGAATGCCAGTGAAAGCATCTACATATCCGGTGGTGCGGGCATCATGGCCTCTATTGCGTCGCGCTACACCCTGTTTGCTCAGGCCTCTCATTTTGGATACCGTTACAACCCTGGGTCCGCTTTTCTAAGTGGATCGGATATGCTGCGCTCCGGCCTGCAACCAGCCAATTTTACAACAGTGGAAGTAACCAACTGGAGCTTTCAGGTTGGCTTGAAGACTTATCTGGGTGGCAAGCGATATGGTGACGATGATAATTCCGTGCTCTTCCTTGACACCTACAACGGAGGATGGTCAAACCTCCGATACGCTTTTGACACCTATTACGGACAAATATTCTTTGATGAATCACTTGGCTTTCCTTCCACTACACACATGATAGGGGTTCAGACCGGAGCGGATTTCGGTCCATATGTTGGTGTGCGCGGTTTTTACTGGAGGGGGATCGACGAACAGGATGGATTGAAAATCGACAAGCTCCATATGTTTGGCGGCCTGTTCCGGGGTTCCTTTTTCCGATCGGGCATAACCCCTTTCGTCACTCTCGGAGGCGGTTACCTGCATGTGCTCGATGGCTATGATCCGGGCCTGCTAACCAATCCCCGAAGTCAGATGTTCGCGATCACCGGTGTTGGCCTTGAGGTCAATCTCACATCCGGACTTGTCATCACGGGCGACCTGAATGCCCTTTCAGCCACACGCAATGGCATCGACAACCTGAGCCGTCCTACCAAAGTGGTTTTGAGCCCCATGTTTTCGCTGGGAGTTTCATACCGTATCGGTGATTTCGTGCATCGCCGGAAAAGTGATCGCAGACCTGATGCACCCGTGCAACCGCAGCCAGCCGATGCAGTGATCATGGATCAGCAGCTCCGTGAGGTGGAAGAACGGCAACGGATGCAGGTCATGCGTGAAACTGCGCTTGCTGCGGAGATTTCCCGTGCCTATGTGGCAGGTGACAGTGCCGTAGCCCGAAATCTGGAAACCGAGCTTGAAAAAGTTCGCCGCGAGGAACAGCGGATCGCGGAATCACTCGGCATGGAACGGGAGGTGCAAACCCGAAAAGTGGATGACCGGACCATAACCCTGCCGGTCCTCGAAGACGGGGAAATATACATCCGGTTCGGCAAGCCCGCGGCAGCAATGCCGGCAGCAACACCGGAAAGGGATGCTGTCAGCGATCTTGAGGAAAGAGTGGAACAGCTGCTTAGGGAACGTGAAGCATCGTTGCGCGGACAACCACAGCAGCAGCAACAGCCGGGCGTCACCCTGGTGACTCCATCCGATGACTCCTTAGAACGCAGAATGAGCCAATTTGAGGATCGGATCATGAGACTTTTGGAAACCCGTCTGAGTGAGACCGAACCGAGACCCCAGGCTCCGGGTCCGGGTGTCACTGTGGTCGAAACGGGACTGGAAGAACAGCCGGCCGGCGAACTCAACGGCCTGGCCCTGCATCTTGGCCTGGCCAATCCGTTCCAAGGTTTGCTCGGTATTAGAGCTGACTACGGCACGCTGCTCGGCGGACGTGTCGAACTGATGCCGGAATTCGTGCTTGGCTTTGGAAGCGGCACCCGGATGTACAACATCAACGCCATTGCCCTGATGCCGTTGCCGCAGCCCGAGTTCATCCGTCCATACAACCCATACACCGGTTTGGGACTCGGACTGATGGCATTCAGCAACCCGCCGGATGATGTGGCCGGCATTCAGTTCACATGGTCATTCCACCTCGGATTGGAGCACCGCATCGGCCCGGGTGACATCTATGTCGAATATGTCAATCTGAACCTGTTCAGCTTCAACAGGCTCCAGGGAGGATACAGATTCCGGTTCTGATGACAGACTGGATCAGCAATGAATAAAGTTCTCACTGCCATTTGTTTACTGATTTTCGGGGTCTCCCCGGTTTTGCTTTCAGCAGACGCCAAGTCTGTTGCTGAAGCCGGAATGCTTGTCGAGAACGAAAAGGTCACTGTCGCTCCCGGAAGCGACAGTGACACCCTTGCTGCTTCCTCTTCTGCTCCGGAACGCCTGGAACAGATCCGCAGGAGGATCGACGAGATACGTTCAACCCAACTCCGACGGACAGACCACATCCCCCATCTGACTCCGCCCGTTTTTCAGAGTCCGCATCATGCAGATGCTGTTGATAATGACCGCATTGAGCGGCTGGAGTATCTGATTCGTCTGCTTGAAACGACCGATATTCCTGAAACACTGACATGGGAGCAGGTAGTGGTGACCATGCCGTCAGGCGTGACCGTGCCGATGGACGACCGTGACATTCCCCACCGCGATACAAACGGCGTGGAGCGGGACTGGCCGGCCGAAAGTGCCGACACCGTATACATTACCATAACCGATACCGTATTCGTCACGACTACGGATACCGTTTATACCGACCGGATCCAGACAGAAATTATTGAACTGCAGCAAATACTCGAAACAGCCATTTTCAGGGCTTTCTCCGTGGTTTTTGAATTTGACAGCCACAACCTGCTGCCCTCATCGTTCCGAATACTTGATGAAGTAGGCAAACTTCTGATCGACAACCCCGACATCATCATTGAGGTGCAGGGACACACCGACAATGTCGGTCCCAGGGATTACAATCTGGCACTTTCGAACCGAAGAGCTGAAAGTGTCAAAACATACATTCTGGATCAGTTCCCAGAATTAGGACGGGAGCGGATAAATACGGCCGGTTTTGGTCCGGACCGCCCGCTGATGCCAAACGAAAACCCGACACAAAGAGCACTTAACAGAAGGGTGGAGTTCGTTATTCCGGATCTCTGACAGGATGCGGAAGCTCCGAAACTGAAAAAATGCCGCTTCCCTGCATGATATTGGATACCTGAGCCACTGTCGGTGCCTGAAGCAGGAAATGACTGTAAACTCCATTTCCCAATAGTGTGTATATTCCCGCATTCAGCTTTGGCAACCAGTGGCAACCATCAACATCTGCTGTGATCTGTCAAGGTTATCCTGCCTTGAAGCAGCATGGATGTTAACTCAGACATCGCAATTACAATGGTATCATTATGAGAAAAATTATTTGGGGAGTACTGATCATATGCCTGCCGATCACGACCGTTGCACAGCAACAAAAAAAGGATTATTCGGAGGCTTTCAAACTGATCGAGGTATGGCTGGACGCCCAGCGCGATTTTGACCGCCTTCCGGGCATATCGCTGGCCATCGTGGAGGACCAGGAAACGATCTGGGCCGGCGCGTACGGGTGCGCCAACGTGGAAGACGGGGTCCCGTCCACCCCGAACACCATTGGAAGCATCTGTTCCATCTCCAAGCTGTTCACCTCCATTGCCATCATGAAACTCTACGACGACGGAAAGCTTCGCCTGGATGACCGAATCGAGGACCTGCTTCCATGGTACAACCTGGAGCAGGGCTTTGCCGACAGCGGCCCCGTCACCATCCGGTCCCTGCTCACCCATTCATCCGGTCTGCCGCGGGAGGCGAACTTCCCTTACTGGATCGGTCCGTATCCCTTCCCGGATCGCGACCAGATCATCGAGGAGATGGCCAACCAGCAGACGCTCTACCCCTCGTCCACCTACTTCCAGTACAGCAACCTGGCCATGTCGCTCCTTGGGGAAGTCATTGCCGAAGTTTCCGGCCTGTCCTACGATGAATTCGTCTACGGCAACATCATCGGCCCGCTGGAGCTTGCCGACACCCGGACCGAGCTTCCCGAAGACCTTTACGGTGATCAGCTCGCACATGGATACACGGTGCTGCTGAGGGATGGCACCCGGCTCCGGGATGAGCTTTTCCAGGCAAACGGCATCAAGGCAGCGGCCGGTTTTTCATCGACGGCCGTGGACCTTGCCTCGTTCGCATCCTGGCATCTGCGGCTGCTCGACTCCGACACTCCGGAAATCCTGAAGCCGGCCACCCTGCGCTACATGCTCAATGTCCACTATACCGATCCCGGTTGGGAAACGACATGGGGACTGGGCTACTCCGTCCGTCGGGGCAGCGGCGGCACGAAGTGGGTCGGACACGGCGGGTATTGTCCCGGTTACCAGTCCTCGCTGCAGATCCACCCCGACAGCAAGCGCGCCTATTCCGTTATCATCAACGCCAATGGCGTGTCCCCGATGAAATATGCCATGGGTGTCCACGATATCCTGGATCAGGTAAAAACAGGCTCCGCTGAGACCGGCTCCGAAAGTTCCGGTGAATCCGGCGCTGGTTCCGGTGAATCCGGCACTGGCTCCGGTGAGACCGGCTCCGACGGCACCGGCGATGAAAACGGTCCGGACCTTGCCGAGTACACCGGCTACTACCTGTACAACCACAGTGAGCGCTACATATCCACCTGGGATGGTCAGCTTGTCATGCTCTCACTGCCGACGGACTCCCCGGCCGACAACATGACATTTTTCAGTCATTCGGATGGCGACACGTTTCACAGGGTGCGTCCCGATGGCAACCGCGGTGAGCCCCTTGAGTTTCACCGTGACGACGACGGGAACATCATCCAATACACCATTCACCAGATGCACAGTGTGAGAAAGGAGCACCAAACCGGTAGGTAATGCCCGTAGTACCGTCCCACAAAGACAAACCCGAAATCTGGCTGATGTCCGCCTACCGGACCGACAGCCACGCACGCTGGGCGGACTGGCTGGTGGATGCACATCCGCATGTCACCTGGAAACGGCTTGAGCTCTCCGGACGACGCTTCCGGTGGCGCATCCGCGGCAATCCCATCTCCTGGCTGAACCGGCTGCCTGAATCGCAGCCCGACCTGATCTTTGCCACCTCCATGGTGGACCTGGCGACGA
>SKWQ01000089.1 GCA_007128855.1 Balneolales bacterium | reverse complement strand
TCATCAAGGCTGCCCGCAAACGTGGCGAGGCACTGGACCATGTCATCCTTTCGGGTCCACCCGGTCTTGGAAAAACCACCCTGGCATACATTATAGCCCATGAGATGGGTGTTCAGATCAAGCCAACGACCGGACCCGTGCTGGAAAAGCCCGGCGATCTGGCCGGGATGCTGACGAATCTGGAAAGAGGGGATGTGCTTTTTATTGATGAGATCCATCGTTTGAGTCCGATCGTGGAGGAGTATCTCTACTCGGCCATGGAGGATTTCAAGCTCGATATCGTCATTGACTCCGGGCCCAGCGCACGCAGTGTCCAGATAGACCTTATGCCCTTCACACTGATCGGCGCAACTACCCGGAAGGGACTGCTCACCTCACCGCTCAGGGCGCGTTTTGGCATCGATCTCCGGCTGGATTACTACGGGGTGGAGTTGCTCCAGCACATTGCAATCCGCTCGGCCGGCATCCTCGGGTTGCGCATCACCGGCAGTGGCGCCCATGAGCTCGCCCGCAGAAGCCGCGGCACGCCACGCATCGTGAACCGCCTGCTTCGACGAACACGGGATTTCGCAGAAGTGGAGGAAAAGACCGAAATCGATGAAAAAATTGCCGACAAAGCGCTTAATGCGCTGGATGTCGACCCCCGTGGACTGGACGATATGGATATCCGCATCCTCACCAGTATCATCGAAAACTATCGCGGGGGACCTGTAGGCCTGGGCACCCTGGCAGTAGCCGTCGGCGAGGACAAGGGGACCATTGAAGAGGTCTACGAGCCCTTCCTCATCCAGGAGGGTTTTCTTCAGAGAACGCCGAAAGGCCGCGTGACCACTCAAAAGGCCTTCGAATATCTTGGTCTTCCCCTGCCCGGCGCAGGTCCGGGTGGAAGCGACCTCTTCTCCACCGGCAAGTAGGGCGACCGATTCCCTTTTCCTTAGCTTGCACTTTTTTCGTATATTTGCCAGCTACAAAAACGATAACGGACCCGCTCCAGCAACCACTTGCAATGAAAAATCTTTTTACTTCCGAATCTGTTTCCGAGGGACATCCCGACAAGGTATCCGACCAGATCTCCGATGCCATTCTGGATGCCATGCTTGCCCAGGATCCCAATTCGCGCGTTGCCGTCGAAACACTTGTAACGACAGGGCTTGTCGTTGTATCCGGTGAAGTCACCACCGAAGCGTATGTTGATGTACAGGAAGTTGCACGGAACGTTATCCGTGAAATCGGTTATACCAAGCCCGGCTACCGTTTTGATTCCGAATCCTGCGGCGTAATGGTCACCATCCACCAGCAGAGTCCTGATATTGCCATGGGCGTGGATCGGCTGGGTGCCGGCGACCAGGGCATGATGTTCGGCTATGCCAACCGCGAAACGCCCACCTTCATGCCGATGGCACTCCAGTATTCCCACGACCTGGTCCGGGAATTGGCCGACATCCGCAAGAATACCAATGATATGCCCTATCTGCGGCCGGACAGCAAAAGCCAGGTTACCGTCGAGTACGATGATGACAACAAGCCCGTCCGGATACATACCATCGTGGTATCGACCCAGCATGATGAGGATGTGGAGCAGGAGAAAATCCGTGAAGATGTCCGGAAACACCTGCTGCCCCGCGTGATCCCGAAAGAACTGATGGATGAAAATACCATCCTGCACGTAAACCCAACCGGAAAATTCGTGATCGGCGGCCCGCACGGCGATACCGGCCTGACCGGACGCAAGATCATTGTGGATACGTACGGTGGACGCGGTGCACACGGCGGCGGTGCCTTCTCGGGCAAGGACGCTTCAAAAGTCGATCGCAGCGCGGCTTATGCTGCAAGACACATCGCCAAAAATATCGTGGCTGCAGGGATTGCGGATGAGTGCCTGATCCAGCTGGCCTATGCCATCGGAATTGCCGAGCCCGTGTCCATAAATGTAAACACGTTCGGAACCGGAAAGATCAGCAATGACAAGCTGGTGGACCTGGTGCAGAAAAACTTTGACTGCACTCCGGACGGTATCATCCGGCGTTTCGACCTGCGCAAACCGATTTTCCGCAAAACGGCCGCTTATGGCCATTTCGGTCGGGAGGAGTTCCCCTGGGAAAAACTGGATGCGGCCGATGAGCTGAAAAAACAGGCCGGATTATAATCCTCCTGTCCGGGAAACAATAACCCCGGCAGTCATGTTGCAACACATCGAAGGATATCCCGTTTACGGCAACCATGAAGAGCAGACCATCCGGCAATTCATGGATGTCATGAACAGGGCGGAATATGGCGCCCTGATGGCGGATGGGCACCTTGGATATGTGATGCCCATTGGTGGCGTAGCGGCCTATCGGAACAAGGTTTCGGCAGTTGGTGTGGGATTCGATATCGGTTGCGGAAACCTGGCCGTCCGGCTGGATATGCACAAAAGAGATCTGAAGCTGGACCTGCTGCTGGATCGTATCGAAAAGTATATTTCGTTCGGCATAGGTCAGACCAACCCGGACGCCCCGCGGGATCATCCCATCTTTGACAGCGACGACTGGGACGCCTACGAACCGGCGTCGCTCAGGGCCGACCTCAGGAAACTGGCCCGGGAACAGCTCGGCACGGTGGGCGCCGGCAACCACTATGTGGATATTTTTTCTGACGAGCAGGACCGGATCTGGGTGGGTGTCCATTTTGGAAGCCGGGGGCTTGGACACAAAACAGCCAGCGGATTCATCAACTTGTCGCAGGACCGCCCCTGGGGCGTGCGTGCCGTGGAAAAAGAGGTGCTGCTGGATCTGGACAGCGACCTGGGCGAGCGATACTACCGGGCCATGCGGCTCTGTGGCGCCTACGCCTGGGCAGGTCGTGAATGGGTGTGCGATTATGTGGCTAAACTTGCCGGTGCTGAAATAGTTGAACGCGTCCACAATCACCACAACTATGCATGGAAAGAGCAGCACCACGATGCCGGAACGCTGAAATCACAGGCGAACGACACCCGCAAATCACACAAACCCATCCTCCGCGACTACGTTGTCATCCGCAAAGGGGCAAC
>SKWQ01000098.1 GCA_007128855.1 Balneolales bacterium | reverse complement strand
TCAAACGGCCCTTCCGGGTGGGCGATTTCGTGGAATCGGGGCCCGTACAGGGAAAAGTGCTGGCCCTCAGCCTGCGCGACACACAGATCAAGACCCCGGACGGAAAGGATGTCTTCGTCCCCAATGCCAACATCATCAAGAACCCGCTGATCAATTACACTATCGACGGCTTCCTGCGGTTCGATTTCGTCGTGTCGCTGCCTGCCGGTTCCGATTACAAGGGCATCATGAAAGCCATTGAGGATGCGGCCGGACAGGTGGAGGGCGTGCTCCGGAAACGGCGGAAAACGACCGTGAACATAACAGGAATCGCCCCGGGAAAACTGGATGCCACCGTGAGTTTCTGGATCGACACCTTCAAGGTCAAACACCCCTCTGAAACCATCCGGTCGGAAGTCATCCTTGCCGTCCAGAAATTGCTGGAAGCCCCACGGTAAAAGGGCATGGTCCGAACCACTCAGTCCGCCTCGTCCAACGATGCCACCGCCACGGCATCGATCTCGATGGCCTGTCCGCCCGGAAGCTCCTTCACGCCGACAATGGAGCGGGCCGGAAAGCGCTCCGCGCTGAAATACTCCCGGTACACCTCGTTGACTTTCGCGGAATCACCGATATCCAGCAGGAACAGCGTCACTTTCACGATGTCCCCCATCCGGAAGCCGCTCCCCTCCACCACCAGCTTGAGGTTTTCCATGGCGCGCCGGGCCTGACCCGTGATATCCCCCAGGAACCGTTCGCCCGACCGCGGATCAAAAGTGCCCTGCCCGGATACATGCAGCTGCCGGACGCCGCCCGCCCTGGTCTCAACGGCCGGATGATAGGGTCCGGATGCCTTGCTGTTTCTCGGATTGTGATAGATGGTTTCCATGTTCTGCTCCTTTGTTGTCGATTTTGCCGTTCCTGCTCCCGGACGGCCACGATGGCCGCCATCCTCCAGATTCCTGCAAGCTACCGCCCCAGAAGGGAGCGCACTTCCTGCGCCACCTCCGGAAGCTCCAGTTCGCGCACATCGGCACGGTGATGCCCGAGGACCGACGTGTCCTTCAACCCCGACCCCGTCAGCATCATCACCACCCGGGCCTCCCGGTCCAGCTTCCCGGACGCCCGCAGTTTCCGGATCGCACCGAGGCTGGTCGCCGTAGCCGGCTCCACAAAGTAGCCGGATGCCGCAAGCCGCCTCTGCGAATCCAGGATCTCCTCCTCGGTCACATCCTCAGCCAGCCAGCCATGCCTTGCCGCCCTGTCGATGATCTCGTCGCCGCCCATCGGGTTGCCGGTCGTGATGGCCTCGGCGACCGTGTGGAAACCGGAGAACGGGATCACCTGCTTTTTCCCCTGCTTGATGGCGCTGACGATCGGACTGTTGTTCCGCGCCTGCACCACGATCATTTTTGGGATCTTGTGGATGAGCCCGGCCTCCTTCAGCTCCCGGTACCCCTTGAAAACGCCCCGCGTGTGCCCGCAGGCCGAAGTCGGGATGGCGATGTAGTCCGGCACCTCCCCCTCCATCTGTTCAAGCAGCTCAAATGCGATCATTTTGTAGCCCTCCACGCGGATCGGACCGTTGCCCGAAACCACGCGCAGCGACAGCTCCCCGGCCAAGTCCAGAATCTGCTTTTTTATCACCGAATAATCCGGCCCGTGCACTTTCAGCACCGTGGCGCCGTGGATGCCCATGGCCATGATTTTCTCTTTGGGCGTGAATCCGGGCACAAAAACGATGGCGCGGAGGTCCGCCTTCGCCGCATAGGCCGCAATGGAATTCCCCATATTTCCGGTGGATATGGTGGCGGTTACCTGCTCGTCCATCTCCCTGGCCATGGCGATGCAGGTCAGTGATCCGCGGTCCTTGAAGCTCCAGGTGGGATTCTGCGTCTCGTTTTTCAGCCACAGCCGGTCGAGGCCGGTGTATTCCGCCAGTTTGCGGTCGGCCGGGAGGAGCGCCGTCTGCCCCTCGCCGAGCGATATATCGGCGTCGATCTGCGAAAAGGGCAGGAAGTCGCCGAACCGCTCCCACAGATGCTTCCCTGTCCGGATGGATGCGTTTGCCACATCGCCGAACCTCACTTCCAGCGATTCCCCATCCTCCGTAAACTCTTCGATGCGGTCGAACGGGTAGCGCCGTCCCGTAAGCGTGGAAACCAGTTCTTTCATATAATTTCGGGTGAAAGGTGAAGGGTTCAGGGGTCAATTACATGGTTCATAATGCACGGTTTGCTCATCCATCCCCCAGGCGCAGCGACGCCAGTGTGGTGAGCGCGTAGGCGGCGGCAGCCACGCCCATGACCACGCCGAAGCCCGTCTCCAGGGCGACCATGGTGGCCAGTGCCGTGGCCGAGACCGACAGGCAGCTGTCCACACCGCAGGCCCACGGGATCTGCGTATCGTTGCTTCCCGACAGCCGCCGGAGCCCGAACGGGAACATCATCCCCATGAAAAAGGCGGGCGGGGCCAGCAGCACCACCACGTTGGCGGCCCGGGCCAGAAGCGGCCACCCCATGCTCACATCCAGCAGCGGCATGAGCAGCAGCGCATAGAGCAGGATCAGCACCACGATCACCCCGCCGATGCGCAGCAGCGTCGGGCGGTCGGACCGCAACCGGGAGGATACGTAACTGCCCGCGCCGGAGGAGAGCAGCAACGCGGCCAGGACCGCCGCCGTGGCATAGACCGGCTGGCCCAGGTAAAGCACCAGCTTCTGGATCAGCACGATCTCAAAAAACATGAACCCGATGCCGATGCCTGCAAAATAGAGGAAGGTCCACCGCCGGCGCGTCCCCTGCCATCCCACCCGGAACAGCGGCAGGATGATCAGGATCACCGAGGCAAGCACGATCTGCACCAGCGTCACCGCAGCCATCACAAAGCCCAGCTCCATGTAGGGCAGCTCCCGGATATCGTACTGCCCGAGAAGCACGGGGATGCTGCCAATGGACATGAAATGGGAGAAGAACGGACGGTTGTCGGTGGCCGGACGCACATCGAATGCGTAATCACGGAAAAACGCCTCGTGGTCGCCATACAGCAGCGAATCGACATGGTCGAAAAACAGGCGGTCTTCGGCCATATTGAAATAGTCGCGCTCGTCGGGATCCAGGTCCGCCAGGATCAGCGGGTCGAACGAACGGCTGCGGCTGAAAGCCCGGGCCGCTTCCCGCTCCTCCCCGGTGAACGGACTCCGGCTCAGCAGAAAGGTGGCGGTGCCCCAGTTGCGGACGGCCATGATATGGTCGCCGGGCGCATCCACCCCCAGCTCCTCCAGCAGGACCCGCCACGTTGCCAGCAGTTTCAGTGACCCCCTGGGTGGATATTCGGACCAGACCGTGGCGGCGATCATCCCCTGTCCGGTCAGCCGTCCGTGCATCTCCCGGAACGCCTCCAGCGTGAGATGGTACTGCTCCTGCAGGGCGTTGACCCCCGATGTGCCGCCGAAAGCGCCGATGACCGGCAGCAGGATCAGGTCTTTTTGTGCTCCGGGATGCACAGAGAGCCAGGTTCGCACGCTGTTCCCGTAGAGCGTGACCCGTGGATCGAGATAGAGCGAATCGATCCATTCGGGATGCCGGGCGGTGAGCAGACGGTTGGCCTGCCGGTTGGGTTCCACGGCGGTAATGCGGGACGGATCCTGGGCCAGGGCGTGCGAAACGTCGACCCCGGCTCCGGCCTTCATTACCAGGACCGACTCCGGACGGCGAAGGGCGAACGGGAGCCCGCGCGTGGCATAATCGAGCAGATGCCGGGTGGATGCGCCTTGCCGCCCTGGTTCCAGATGGTCCTCTTCCCTGTCGTTTCCCTGAAGTTCCAGGCGCCCGATCAGTGTCCCGAAATACTCGCCGTTGTTGAACAGGATGTCCCGCACCGGCGGCTCGCCGCGGTACTGCAGGCTCAGGGCGGGGGCGAAACGCTGCGCCGGGGCGCGCACGACCTGGAGCAGGCCGTATGGACCCGATTCCTCGTATACGATTTCCGCATCGGGGAGCTGCAGCGAGCCGGACATCGCCTTGAATTCCGAGATTTCGGGGGTAGGCGGAGACAACAAACCAAACAGCGGCACGAGCAGCGACGCCGCCACCGCGGCGGTGAAGCCGTGGGAGCGGATGCGCACCAGCCAGGCCGCCAGCAGCGGAAGCAAGGCCAGGAGCGCCGGTATGAGCGGAAGCGGAACGGTCCAGAACAGCCAGATGATCACCAGCGCGCCCGCCGCCGATCCGGTAAGGTTGAAAAAATAGTACGTGCCGATCCGCGCCACCTGGTGGTAAAACACCAGCGTGATGGCCAGGCCTCCGAAAAAAAACGGCAGGCAGTAGACCAGGTAGGTAAAGCTCATGAGTCCGAGCTGAGACCGGTCGAAGAACAGCAGAAACGTGTCGAAATCGCCGAAGATACCAACCAGCCGGACCGTCAGCGCCATCGACAGGCCGCACAGCAGATACAGCGCGGGAAGCGCCCGGTCGAAATGCCGCTTCAGCCATTCGCGGAAAAGCGCCAGGAAGGTGCCGGCCGCCCCGAACCCCAGCATGGCCATGGAGATGACCATGTAGGCGAAATGGTGCCACTGGCTGATCGACAGCATCTGCATGATCACCAGCTGGAACGAGATGACGGCCAGCGAGGTGATGCCGACAGAGAGGGCGATATGTCGTGGTTTCAGAGCCAAGGTCGGTCCGCTATGCCGTCCTGCCGTTCCATGGCACCGTCACTCTTCCTCCCGTGTAAACGGCACAAATCGGACCGGCATCAGGTTGCGCGTGCGGATATCCTCCCCGCGCTTTTCCACCAGCATCAGGTTCTGGGTGCGGAAAGGCGAACCGACCGGTATCACCATGCGTCCGCCGTCGCGCAGCTGCTCCACCAGCGGCGGGGGGATGTGATCGGCGGCGGCCGTGACCACGATGGCATCGAACGGGGCATGCTCCGCCCATCCGTGGTAGCCGTCGGCCCGCTTCACCTGCACCTTGTCGTATCCCGCATTACGGAGGTTCTGCTCCCCCCAGTCGCCCAGCTCCTCCACGATCTCAATGGTGAACACCTGGTCAGTGATCTCAGCCAGCACGGCCGCCTGGTAACCGGAGCCGGTCCCGATCTCCAGCACCTTCATGCCGGGTTCCGGGTCGATCAGCTGGGTCATGTAGGCCACGATGAAGGGCTGTGAGATGGTCTGGCCGTATCCGATGGGCAGCGGGGAGTCCATATAGGCCTGACGCTGCTCGGCGGAGCGTACGAACTTGTGCCTCGGCACACTGCGCATCGCACCGAGGGTCGGACGGTTCTCCACCCCGCGGGCAATGATCTGCCGGTTCACCATCTGCTCGCGCAGCTGCCGGTACCGATCCTCGTCCGCCTTCAATGCCTCATCCGATGCATCATCCGCGGCAACCTCCTTGCCGTCATGCAGCGAAATGACCGCAACATGCGCCTCTTCACCGGCATCAGACGATTTGTCCGCAACATGCGCCTCTTCACCGACATTCGACGATTGGATTATCGCATCCGCAGTTTTCAGACCAACCGGCACCCCGGACATCATGAAAAAAAGGAGGATCATCAGGGTGGATGCGGCTCTTCCCTGGGCAAACGGAATTCTGTCCCACCGGAAGCAATCCGAAGGTTCTGGGTGTACTTTTCGTGGATTTGGCATGGTCATTGGGTCGGTACATGTTCACTAGACAAGGTCTTCAAACCGCAACACATATTCAACCTCCGCCGGATCTGTACCTGCCGGCCGGTTTATATATTCATCCACCAGATGGCGCCGTTGAGGACCGTGGCGTAGCTGACCCAGAGAATGTAGGGAACCATCAGGTAGCCGGCCATTGGTCGGATTCTATAGAAAAAACGTGTCGTGAGAACGATCAGCGCCAACAAAATGATGATCTCGGCAAAGGCCAGTCCGGGCATATGCCAGCCGAAAAAGAGGAACGACCACAGCACGTTGAACAGAAGGTGCACCCCGTACAGCCCGAGCGCCTTGCGGCGCGAAGGCCGTCTGGGCAGGAACATGCTTTCGTAGGACGCCCCCTCGCCCCAGAACTCCCGGGTTTTCCGCTCGGGGGTCCGGTACACCAGCCAGGCGGCGATACCCATGAGAAGGAACAGCGTTGGCCACACTACCGGAAAAACCCAGTCTGGTGGCGTGAATGCCGGTTTTTCAAGGGCGCGGTACCAGGTGTCGATGTTGGGACGGGTCGCAAGCGAGCCGATCAGCCCGGCCGACTGCGCCAGCAGGATGCTCAGAAGGAGCACCCCGAAACTCTTCAGCCTGCCGTACATGTGTGTGCTGATTGTTGCCATCCTGCAATGTAACAAAAAAACCCGGCCCGAACATGTGATTGTCCGGACCGGGTTTCAATTATGGTCATCGTAGGTCGCTTGCGTTTCGGCAAACCTGCGCCGTTGCTGCCGGTGCCTGCCATTGATTGCAAACCCGGTAGCGTATCTATGCTATTTCACGAAAGTCATGGTGCGCGACAGTGTCTGTCCGGCAGATTCCAGCCGGTAGATGTAGACGCCGCTGGAAAGCTGTCCGGCATCCCAGTTCACCTGGTAGTCGCCCGGGGACTGCTGCTGATTCACCAGTACCGCGATCAGGCGTCCGGTTACATCATATACGCTCAGGCGCACATGCTGCTGTTCCATGATCTGGTAGCTGATCACTGTGGTTGGGTTGAACGGGTTCGGATAGTTCTGGTTCAGCACAAGCTCCTGTGGCAGTTGCGGACCGGTCTCCGAAGAGGTCGGGAGCTGGAACTGCAGTATCGGATACCCGTCGTTGATCGACTCGTCGAAAGCCCAGGTATCACTGAAGCTCCATCCGACAAACGTCGATTGTGTTTTCATTTCTTCGGTGGTTTTGCCCGTGCCGGCATCACTTTCGGTCTCACCCGATGCCTGTGTATCCCAGAAGCTGTCGTTTACGGTTCCGGCATCGTTATGGGCAACAAGCCCTCCGATTCTTGCCCCGCCTTCGACCGTACCTGTGCTGTAGGAACGGTTGATCAACTTGCCTTCAAGGTTCCAGCCTACCAGTCCGGCCGCCCGGTCAGAGCCGCCAAGGACGTTGCCGCGGGCATAGGAATCAATGATGCTTCCGTTGTTGGCACCGACAAGGCCACCGACCCGGTCCCTGTCACCATAGACATCACCCAGGGCATAGGACCGAAGAATTTGCGCCGTGCGTTCCGTGCCGTCATTCAGATAACCGACGAGTCCGCCAGCGTTGTTGCACAGCGGACCGGAGTCGACAAAAACATCCGCCCAGCTGTCCTGGATGACACCGCCCTCGAACCGGCCCAGCAGTCCGGCAAAGTTGGCACTGTTACCCGTCGTTGTGCTTTCCACCGTACCGGTTGCCCAGGAATTGGAAATATTCGTATTGAGCAGGTTGCCGGCCAGCGCTCCATTGTTTCCAGCCCCGGCCTTGATGCTCGCATTGACCAGGCCCACGTTTCTGATGGTTGCGTTTTCCGTGTAGCCAAACAGGCCGTTGTTGCCGGTAGCCCGGTCGATGGTAAGCCCTGTGATGGTGTATCCGTCTCCATCAAACGTGCCGGCAAACCGGTTGTCCGATTCGTGACCGATGGGCTGCCAGCCATCGCCCGTGTTGTGGGCGGCATATCCGGCTGATTGTTCGTCGATGTCGTTAACCAGGATGTAGTTCCCGGTCAGATTGTTGCGGACATTGTTCAGATCGTTCCAGTTGCTGACTTCCGTTTGTGCATAAGTTGCAGTGAATCCTGCCAGCAAAAATGCTGCCAGGAGTGTCAAAATTGTCCCTGCTTGTATTTTTTTGTTCATACCTGTTCCATTTCGGGTTCAAGGGTTGAATTGATGACGGATTCCAGTGGAATCCAGTGTTAAACAGTTGTCATGCAATTTGTTTGCATACCATCAATGTAACAAAAAAAAACCGCGCAATGCCACCCGACTTCACTTTTTTTTGAATTTCGTATGAATTGCATAAAAAAAACCCGGTCCGGATGTTCCCATATCCGGGCCGGGCAGCGATAAGTGTATACGGCATCCGCTTTCGATATGCGGCAACCGGCACAGAGCGCCCGGATCCGCTTTTTCAGTCGGACCCGGCCACGTTTCTTCCGTTACTTCACGAAGGTCATGTTTCGTGTAAGTGTGTGTCCTCCCGCTTCCAGACGGTAGAAGTAGACACCGCTGGAAAGCTGTCCGGCATCCCAGTTCAACTGGTAGTCGCCCGGGGACTGCTGCTGGTCCACCAGCACCGCGATCAGGCGTCCGGTCACATCATACACACTCAGGTGCACATGCTGCTCCGCGGCAACCTGATAGCTGATCACCGTCGATGGGTTAAACGGATTCGGGTAATTCTGGTTCAGCACGAGTTCCCGGGGCAGCTGCGGGCCGGCCTCCGATGAGGTGGGCACCTGGAACAGGAAGATCGGATATCCATCATTGACCGACTCGTCGAATGCCCAGATGGATTGAAAATCCCATCCAGAGTAGGTAGCCTGGGTTTTCATTTCTGCAGCTGTTTTGGCACTGACGCCTTCGGTCTTTCCAAAACCGACACCATCAGATAACCCTGCAGTCTCGGAGTTCCAGTAGCTGTTTGTGACAATACCGATCACATCGCCCTGGTCCGGATCCCGGTGGCCCACCAGGCCGCCTGCATCTAACTGACCAGTAACGGCACCTATACTGTAGGAGTTTTCAATGAGCGAACCCCGCCAGTGGTAGCCCACCAGGCCGCCCACATGGGAATGCGAGGTAACCGCACCGGTTGCATAGGAATTCCTGATGATCGAGGAGCCGCCAAACTGACCAACCAGGCCGCCCACCCAGCGGTAAAGTGCCACATCGCCGACATCGGCAAGATTGGTCACATCACCGGTCGCGTACGTTTCTTCCACCACGGCCGGACTTCCGTCGAAGCTCGTAACGGTTCCGATCAATCCTCCCACCAACCTGCCGATAGTGGTGACATTGACCGCTGACCAGCTTTTCATAAGCCGCCCGCCTCGGATCTGGCCGATAAGCCCGCCATGATGGAAATTCGCCTGTTCATCCTGCACAAGGACGCCGGTCGAATACACATTTTGAATCGTAGAGGCGGTCACACGGCCAAAGAGCACCCCGTTCCAGGCCCCGCTAGTACTAATGTTGGCATTGACAATGCCCAGATTCCGGACTGTGGCATCGACCGCATCACCAAACAGACCGTTGTAACTGGTTGCACGATCGATGGTCAGCCCGCTGATGGTGTAGCCATTGCCGTCAAATGTGCCGCCAAATGGCGTATCCACCGTACCGATGGGCAACCACCCCTCGTTCGAATTGCGATTGGCATAACCCGGTGAATCCTCATCCAGATCGTTCATCAGGATATAGCTGCTGCCAAGATTATCCCTGATATTGTGCAGGTCGTTCCAGTCCCGTATCTCTGTCTGAGCCAGTGAGGAAGTGATCCCTGCCAGCAAAAATGCTGCCAAGAGTGTCAAAATTGTCCCTGCTTGTATTTTTTTGTTCATACCTGTTCCATTTCGGGTTCAATGATTGATGTGATGGCAGATTCCAATGGAATCCGGCGTTAAACAGATGCCATGCAAATTGGTTGCATGATGCTAATGTAACAAAAATAAACCGCGTGAAGCCACCAGACTTCACTTTTTTTTGAATTATATATGAATTGCATAAACAAACCCGGGTCCGGATGTGGAAACATCCGGACCCGGCAGCGATAAAGATGCACGGCAAACGCTTGCGTCAAACGGCAAGCCGGCACAGAGGCGCCCGGGTCCGTTTCTAAGGCGGACCCGGCCACCATTTCATCCAATACTTATCTATTAGAAGAATTTTCCTTATTTCACGAAGGTCATGTTTCGTGTAAGTGATTGTCCTCCCGCTTCCAGCCGGTAGAAATAGACACCACTTGAAAGCTGTCCGGCGTCCCAGTTCACCTGGTAGTCGCCCGGGGACTGCTGCTGGTCCACCAGCACCGCGATCAGGCGTCCCGTCACATCATGCACACTCAGGCGCACATGCTGCTGCGCGGCAACCTGATAGCTGATCACCGTCGAAGGGTTGAACGGGTTGGGATAGTTCTGGTTAAGGCTCAGTTGGCCCGGAATTTCCGAAACGTTTTCGGCATCGGTTACCATGGCAAACTGCAGGATTGGATAGCCGTCATTCACTTCGGGATCGATGTGCCAGACATCCGTAAAGTCCCAGCCCGTAAAGGTAGCCTGGGTCTTCAACTCGGCAGTGGTCTTACCTTCACCGGTAGTAACGGTTGCATCATATTCCCCGCCGCCAAAACTATTGGCAACACCCGATAGCTCGGAGTTCCAGAACGTGTTTACAACCTGGCTAATACCATCGTCAGTTGTCTGCGGAGGGTCCGAATGTCCGGCAATGCCCCCAATGCTCAAGACCGGATTATCATCAACTACGGGTGCGTGATCTGCATTACCCTCCACCGTTCCTGCAAAATAGGAGTTGGTAATCGCAGCACCACCGCGCCAGTGAAAGCCGACCAGTCCGCCGATGACATGGGTACCTGTTACATTACCAATGACGTAAGAGTCGGTGATCATGGAACGTCCGCCAAACTGACCTGCCAAACCACCAATCCAGCGGGTATCAACATTCGGGTTGCTGCTGGTGATATTGCCCTTGAAGTAGGATTGCTCGATTTCGGCCTGGGCCGTCATCTGTCCGGTAATTCCACCTACGAACCTGCCTACCTGATCCATATCAACATAGACAGCGCAATTCTTGACCAGACCCCCTGCTTGACGGCCGAGAAGGCCCCCAAACAGCGTTGTTCCTACACCTGTACCCTTGATCGTTCCGGAGACGGTGACATTCTCAATATTGGAAACTTCCATTGAACCCACAAGTATACCTACAGTCCCTGCGCTTGATGTAATATCTGCATCCAGGACATACAGGTTTTTGATCGTTGCAAAATGAGCATGACCAAAGAGGCCAGTAAGAGGGTTCTCAGTGTTAATAGTCAAACCCCTTATCGCATATCCCTGGCCATCAAAGGTCGCAGTAAAACGATCCTGAGAATGACCAACCGGCTGCCAGCCAGCACCGGTATTGTAATTACTGTAACCGTCCGTTGTCCCATCAAGATCATTCATAAGAATATAGACGGTAGCCTGAGCCATGTTGTTGCGCATGTTGTGAAGGTCATGCCAGGTCCTAACTTCAATAGGATCGGCCTGCGCTATCGTAGCAGTTGCAAGAAAAACTGCCAGTGTCAGTATCAAAAAAGTTAGTTTCTGAAACATGTTTTTCATCATATCTCCTTTATATAGGTTTTGATTCAGTACTCCAGATCCCCTAGTCACTTTGAAAACAACCCAATTCAGATTGATGATACCATGCAGATTTTTTTGTGCGGCTTTAACTGCATATTTTTAAAGATAATTTTTTTCACTTAAAAAAAATCATTTTTAAAAAATTTAATATTTCTGCAC
>SKWQ01000225.1 GCA_007128855.1 Balneolales bacterium | reverse complement strand
GGGCGCGGATGATGGTGTTCTCAAGTTCGTTCTGCCGCTCGTCGATCACCGAACGCGCCTGGTTCTTGCGGGCAATGTTGAGGTCCAGCGTGGCCTCGGCGGCCTCCACCTCGGCCTTGATATTGTCCAGCTCCGCCTGGGTCTCCAGGTCGCGGAATCGCAGCTGCTCCGTGCGGTCGAGCGTGACCTTCTTGCGGTTCAGGTCGGCCTCGGCCTGGCGCACCTGTGCACGGGCGATCTCGTATCCCGCTTCTGCCTGGCGCAGGCGCTCACGCGCTTCCACATCGCGCAGACGGACCAATACGTCCCCTTCGCTGACAATGTCGCCGTTGTTGGCCAGCACCTGCATGATGGGCGCGGAGATCTGGGGATAGATGTCGGTCTGGTTGCGGGCCCGCACCGAACCGGTGAGCGTCTCCTCAAGCGGAAGGTTTCCTGTGATCACCTGGACCGCCTCGACGGTAGGTGCCCTGTTGGAGCGGTTGCTTTGGGTCTGCTCTTCTTCTTCCGAACAGCCGGAGAGGCCAAGTACGGCAGAGAATGAAATGATGGTTATGAGGAGTCTCGCGGACATGTGATGTTCAATATCAGGGTAGAGGGAAATAGTAATGGAGGCCGGGCCTGCGTAAATCTGGCACGCACAGACAGAACGCACAAATAATGTGCCATATCTTCAATCTGGTAGCGTCTTCCTCGTCTTTCATTGTTTTTTACCGGTTTTGATGGAGCATCCGGCCACCGGCAGCCCGGAGCCCGGAACCGGGTCCGGCGAAAAGGGTCGGAACCGGCGATTTTTCGCTAACGATTTTTCGCCAACCGTTCGTCCGCTTTGCGCTTCTCAGGTCGGAACGCCTGAAAAAAGCAGGAAAAACAATGGGTGCTACCTAATACAATAAGTTACGACAATTCGTTTGCCCCGTTTTGTAAAAGGTTTTAAAAAGATGTTCTTTTCCCGCTTCCAGATGGCTCTGCGGGGCTCTCAGGATGCTTCGCCGCGCCATTTCAGGTAGTGTCCGCGCATCTCTTCCGCGTGCTTGCGGATGGATTTCCTGTCCCAGCCGGACGTGTCCACCGTCTTGTGGAAATGCACATTGATGGTGCCCGGATATGCGATGAGCGAACTGCCGGGACACAGTTCGTAGGCGCCCTCAATATAGATGGGCACGATGGGATAGCCCATTTCCACCGCCGCATGGAAGGCGCCGGTCTTGAAGGGGAGGAGCTCGCCGGTGCGCGACCGGGTGCCCTCGGGGGCCAGCATCATGGAATAACCCTTCTTTCTGAATAATTTGTAGGCCCGGTTCATCTGCTTGATCGCCTCGCGGGGATCCTTGCGGTCGATCATGATCTGTCCGGAGAGTTTCGCGACCACCCAGAACAGCGGGTTGTAGCCCAGCTCGCGCTTGGCGATGTAACGGACGCCGGGCAGGGCCAGGGCGGTGCCCACGAACAGATCCAGGGTGGAACTGTGGTTGAACAGGTAGATGGCCGGCTGTTGCGGCAGGTCGCCGTGGTAGTGCACCTTCATGCGGATCCCGGCCAGCAGCAGGGCAGTGCGCCCGAAAAGAAAGCTGGTGATGCGGAAGGTGTGGTCCTGCCACCGTCCCAGTGAGATCAGGTTGCCCACAGCCATGATGAGGGAGCCGAAGGTGAGGATGATGATCTCGGCGATCAGGATGAGGACCATCCGCAGTATCACAAATAATCCGGGTTTTTTGCTCATGGAACGTGTCGTAAGTGAACGGGACCGGCAGCGTGGAAGGCGCCGTGCGGGGTGCGATCGTCCGGGCCGCCCGGACCGCCCGCCTCAACGGCCGGATGACAGCCCCGGTTTCCGTCAATGTAAAAGATTCCGCGGGAATAAACCACGGGCCGGCCGGCGTTTTGTCTCTTGCGGAAGGATTTGCTACTTTTGGGGATTGGACTATAGCGCCGGCCGGGCCGCATCCACCGGAAGACCGGACAACGCCTCCGGACTGGCCGCATCCACCCGAAACGAAACCCGGACACGCATCACGTGAACCCATAACAAACCGACCGATCCCATGAACGAAACGCAGCAACTGGACCAGCAAAGCCATTTTCAGACCTACAAACGCCTGCCGATCACCCTGAGCCACGGGAAAGGGGCCCGGGTGTGGGACGTCGACGGCAAGGAGTACATCGATGTGCTGGCGGGCATCGCGGTCAACGCGCTCGGACATGCGCATCCCGCGCTGGTGCACGCCATCAAGAACCAGGCGGAAAAGCTGATCCACGTCTCCAATTTCTACACCACGGCGCCGCAGGCGCTGCTGTCCGCCCGGCTGGTGAAGCTGAGCGGGATGGACCGCGTGTTCCTGTGCAACAGCGGGATGGAGGCGATCGAGGGGACGTTCAAGACGGCGCGGAAATTCGCGAAGGGCCAGGGCAAAAGCGGACCCATCCTGTCGATGGAGGGGTGTTTCCACGGGCGCTCGCTGGCGGGGATCGCCTCGGGCAAGGAGAAGTACCAGCAGGGGTTCGAGCCGATGCCGGGCGGGTTCCGGCAGATCGCGTTCAACAGCCGCGAGGCGGTGGAGGAGTTTGTGGACGACCAGACCGCGGCGGTGATCATCGAGCCGGTGCAGGGCGAGGGCGGGATCCGTCCGGCCGACCCCGACTTTCTCCATTTTGTGCGCGAGAAGTGCGACCGGCACGGCACCACGCTCATTTTCGACGAGATCCAGTGCGGCATCGGGCGCACCGGGCGCATGTTCGCCTGGGAGCACAGCGGGGTGAAGCCGGACATGATGGCGCTGGCCAAGGGGCTGGGCGGCGGCGTGCCGGTGGGCGCGTTCCTGGCCCGCGAGGATATTGCCGCGGCGCTGCAGCCGGGCGATCACGGAACCACCTTCGGTGGCAATCCGCTGGCCTGCGCGGCATCGCTGGCAGTGCTTCAGGTCATTGAGCGGGAGAACCTGGCGGCGCAGGCGGCCGAAAAAGGGGCGTTCCTGATGAACGAGCTGAAAGCGAAGCTGGGCGGACATCCACTGGTGGACGAGATCCGCGGCCTGGGCCTGATGGTGGGC
>SKWQ01000169.1 GCA_007128855.1 Balneolales bacterium | reverse complement strand
TGATGATGTTGCATGACGTGTCCCCCCATTGGAACGGATAGCGCTCCAGGACCAGCCATGTCCTGCCGAAATAGACCATTTCCTGCATTTCATCCAGTTTCTGTTCGTAGCAGAGGACGTGAGCGGTGCTTTGTGCGACCGGTTGCTTTCCCGGGCAACCCCGGCAAGCGGCCTCGTTGGCGGCAATGATCGTCAGGTCATCCGGGTCGGTTATGAAGACCGGTTGGGGATACAGGTCGATGAGAAAGCGAAGGCTTTCCAGGGACAACTCGGCAGTTTCCATAGGTGCGGCGTAAGCGTGACGTTCCCTTCGGGGCCCGGTGCAGCGTGTTTCAGGTTCCGGATCCGTCCCGCAAAGAGAAAATTCCCAGGGGTTGTTCATAAATGTACGTAGAATCAGGTGATTAAGTATACAGACTTATTTCCCGTCTGTTGCAGCAGGAGCAATCATCGTGCCCAAAGGATTATCAGTCCGGCGGCCCCCATTCTTAAGCATTTTTCAACCCGGTGGAAAAATATGCCATCAGGTGATTCTGCAGCCGGAACCCTAATCGAACAAAACGTTGAAATAAATAGTTTCACGGGGTTTTGAAAAAATGGCACGGCAGTTGCTGTATTGCGCAGGAACCAGAAAACCGACAAGAAAACAGATGAAACTCATAGACGATCAACATTCGATGCTGCTGGGCCGGGCCATGGATGCCATGACGCTGCGGCAGAAGATGACCTCATCCAACATCGCCAATATCGACACCCCGGGGTACCGGAAGCTGGACGTGCGTTTTGAGGATGAGCTGCAGCGGGCGCAGGCCAAAGGCGGTGTGCGGCAGATGAATGCGGTTACCCCGTTTATTGAGGAAACCGACCGCAAGCCGGTCCTGGAGGACGAACTGCTCGAAATGAGCGACACGCAGATACGCGTGAACGTGCTGACGCGCTCCCTGCGCCACCATTTTGACATGCTCCGGATCGGCATCACCGGCATCAACCGCTAACCTGATCAACGATCGGCACCATCATGTTACCTGAAAGAATTTTTTCATCATTCCAGACGGCCTCACAAGGCCTTTCCGTACAGCGGGAAAAAATTGCTGCCGCCACGAACAATATTGCCAATGCGGGGACTTCGGCCCCCGAGGGATCGGGCAGAGCCTACCGGCCGCAGTCGGTGCAGACCGGCACCGGACCCCGCCAGGATTTCCAGCGGTTGCTGCTTGACAGTGTCTCCACGCTGCGGCAGACCCGCCCGGAGCACCTGTCGCCGGGTTCGGCCTCCGGGGCGGCGGGCGTCACCCGCAGCAACCTGGGTCCCACGGCCCAAATCGTGGAGTCCGGTCAATTCCGGCATGAATTCGACCCCGATCATCCCGATGCCGACGAGAACGGCATGGTGAGGTACCCGGACGTCGACCTGATCCGCGAAATGACGCAGCTGGTGAGCGCGAACCGACTGTACGAGGCAAATCTGAGCGCCATAGAAGCGGAAAAACAGATTATCAAACGATCACTTGAACTATAACACAGGGAACAATGCACGTATCACCACTTCAACACTTCCCGGTTCAGGAAGCGGACCGATCCACCAGTCTCAGAAAAGCGGCATCGGCCGCCACGCCCCCGAAGCTGACCGATGAGGAGGCGCGCATGATCCACCGGGAGTTTTCGGATGTGAAGGAGATCACCTACTACAGAGGCAACGGCGAGACGCAGCACCAGACGATCGCCGGGCGCGGCCGCCACATCGACACCATTATCTGACCAATCCAATATCCAGGAAATCATTATGAGCAGCCCCATTGAAATCAGAGGAATACAGCCGTTCGATATGGAAACCGGCCTTCGCCGTCCGGAGGTGAGCACAACCGGGACCGGCGACAGCTTCGGCAAGATGCTGACGCGCGCCGTGGGTTCGGTGGACCAGACCATGAAAACATCGGAGCAGGGCATCCAGGATTTCGTCGCCGGCAAGACCGAGAATGTCCACGAGGTCATGATCGACATGCAGCGGGCGCAGCTGAGCTTTCAGCTGATGGTCGAGATGCGCAACAAGGCCATCGAGACCTACCAGGAAATAAGCCGGATGCAAATTTAACAGCAGGTGTGAACCATGGGACGTTTTACCGATTCGATCCGGGCATTTCTTGAGCCGTTGAGTGCTGCGCAGAAGACGATTTTCGGCCTGCTGACGCTGGGTCTGCTCCTGTTTCTGGGCACCGTGTTCTACATGACCCTCAAGCCGGACTATGCGCTGCTGTTCGGATCCCTGCCCGGTGAGTCGGCGCGGGAGATTGTCGAGCAGCTGGAGGAGCGCGGCATCCCGTACCGAGTCGGGGATGGCGGCCGGTCCATCCTCGTGCACAGGAACAGGGTGGATGAGCTTCGCATGAAGCTGGCCACGGTCAGTCTCGCCCATTCCGATTTCCGCGGATATGAGCTTTTTGACGAGAATGCGCTCGGGATGACCGACTTCATGCAGCGCGTCAACAAGCAGCGGGCGCTGGAAGGGGAGCTGTCGCGGTCCATCAGCAGCCTGGAACAGATCGATCATGCCCGGGTTCACCTGGTGCTTCCGGAGCGCACCCCGTTCCAGCGGACCACGGTGGAGGCCTCGGCTTCCATCATGGTCAATCTCAAGCGGGGCCGTTCGCTCAGCCGGCCCCAGGTGGAGGGGATGACCGCCCTGGTGGCCGGGAGTGTGGAGGGCCTGGAGATGGACGCCATCACCATCCTCGACCAGAACGGCAACCGGCTGACCGAGGAGATGCATGCCGGTTCGGCACTGGCATCCGGGTCCATGCAGATGCAGCTCCGCCAGAAATCAGAGGCCTATCTCACCGAGCGCGGGCAGTCCATGCTCGACCGCGTGCTGGGTCCGGGCAACAGCGTACTCAGGGTGGCGGTGGAGCACGATTTTGAGAAGCTGATCCGCGAGTCGGACATCATCGATCCGGAAAGCAGGGTGATCATCTCCGAAGAGCGCCGGTCGGAATCCAACAGCGACGAATCCTTTCAGCAGGTCCCGGTCGACGAATTCACCCCGGTGCAGCTGCGCGGGGAGACGTCACTGA
>SKWQ01000228.1 GCA_007128855.1 Balneolales bacterium | reverse complement strand
TCGACCATGTTCCGCGACGGATTCATGCAGACTTTGGTCAGCGATCTGAACCTGGACACGCAGGCATATCGTCCCGCTGTCGTGTTCATCAACGGCGAATTCTGGGGCATCATGAACTTCCGCGAACGGTACGATGAGGACTACCTGGCCCGCACATGGGGGGTGGACCCCGACAATGTCGACATGCTGACCTGGAACATGGAGGTCAGGGCCGGCGACAGCCTGCACTATTCGGCCATGCTCGATTTCATCCGCAACAATGATCCCGTCAACCATGATGTCTATGAACAGATCCAAACCATGATGGACGTGGACAACTACCTGGACTATCTCATCGCCCAGATGTTCGTTCGCAATGTGGACTGGCCCGGCAACAACATCGACTACTGGCGGCTGCGAACGGAGTGGAATCCTGATGCTCCGCCCGGACACGATGGGCGCTGGCGGTGGAAAGTTGTGGACATGGATGCCGGTTTCGGGTTGCTCAATCCCTGGCGTGTGGCCAGCTTCGACATGATGCGGCATATGACCAATGATAAGCATGAAGGCTTTTCCAACGACCCGTGGTCCACATTCCTGATCCGGCGGATGCTGCGCAATGACGAATTCCGCACCGAATTTATCCGGCGGTCGGCGGACTACCTGAACACCCTTTTCCTGCCGGACCACGTCATCGCGCTAATCGACCGTTTTGAGGAAACGGTGGATCCGGTCATCGAAGAACATATTGACCGCTGGGGACAGATTGCGTCCAAAGGGCGGTGGCATTTTAACGTGGAGCGCATGCGTGACTTTGCCAGCAGGCGTCCCGGTTACGTCCGTGAGCACCTTATGGCCTATTTCGGGTTGGAAGGATTGTTCCGCGTCCAGGTGGATATCTCGGCCATGCACAAGGGGCGCGTACAGGTGAACCACCTGACCATCGACGAAAACACGCCGGGAACGGCTGGCAGGGAAAGTCCGTGGCCCTGGACGGGCACCTATTTCAAAGGCATTCCGCTGGACCTGAAAGCCAGGCCTTACCGCGGCTACCGGTTCTCGCACTGGGAGGAATACGACCCGGAGACCCGGAGTGTGACGCGCATCCATTCCTGGCGGGAACAGGTACGCATCCACAGTGGAAAGGACATTGGACTGAGGGCCGTGTTTGTGCCGGCATCGGAAGCGCCCGATCTCATTCCCGAACCGCACATACTGGCGGACGGGCCATATCACTTCCGCAACTGGGAACCGGATTCCGAACCCGGAAGCTTCCCGGATAACATGGCGTTTCAGTACATGGCCGATCCCGACCCGGGATTGCGCTCACCTGCCGTTGGTTTCACCGGCGGTGTCTATGATTTGGACACAAGGACACGCATCAACGGACTTGGCGATGGCGGTTTCGCCTTTCTGAACACCGGCAACCTGGAGGGCAACCCCGGCTATCCGGGTGCCCGGCTGGGTGCTGCCGTACTGGCGCTTGATACCCGTGGAATGAAAAACATCCGTGTGAGCTGGTCCGGCGGCACCGTTCAGCCCAATTCCCGGGTCTACCACCTGCGGCTGCAGTACCGGATCAACGGCGAGGGGGAGTACCGGGATGTGACCGACGCATGGGGAGACCCGGTGGAATATCAGCGCCACCATCAGGCCGGACACAGCCGCTGGTTCGAGGATATCCTTATGCCACCGGCCGCATGGAACAAACCCTACGTGGAGCTCCGCTGGAAGTACTATTACACCGGTAAACAGGTCACCACCGAGAGCGGGGCAAGGTCGCAGCTGCGCGTCGGCGATATCACGGTCGCCGCCGACCCGATGCTTGTGCACGAGGGCGAGGAGATCACCGAGCCGCAAATCCGCCAGAACTATCCCAATCCATTCAACAACACTACCAATATCCGGATATTCCTTCCCGAAGAGACGCAGGTTTCCGTTTCGCTGTTCGATGTCAGCGGACGGCTCGTACGCCGCGTGCGCGATCACATGCGACTGTCGGCCGGCTATCACACCATCCGGGTGGATGCTGGGGACCTGGCCGGCGGCATCTATGTCTACCGTGTCGACACGCCCGGCTGGACCGCCCACGGCAAGATGACGCTCATCCGCTGAAAGCGTTACCGAAAAAGGCAGGAACACCTGTTCCGTTATAATCCGGGGTAACTGATTGTGTCATGAGCCGAAAAATTTGTACAGAATAATTCGCCATCCATTCAGTTACATAACCCAAAAGGCCTGGATGCTGTCATTCCTAAGATCGAACAGGCATCGCATCGCAGCGCATAACAAAAGACAAAAAAAGTTATGATCATGTTCCGATACCCGCTCATCATCGCACTTGTAATCAGCCTTGCACTGGCAGCTTGTGAAAGCGAGCCGGATGACCCAATGATAACGGATCCGGCTGAAGAGATCGTGGAAGGAGAAGTGGCGCCGGAGGTTCCGGATATAACCGATGCGGATCTGGAGAAGTACGCCAAAGTTAACCTGATTGCCGACAGGATGGAGCTGGACCCCGTATCCGACCGGGAGCAGTTCCTCTCGGTGATGGAGGATCAGGGACTCACGTATGAACGCTACAGCGAAGTGCACCTGGCTGTGAACAGGGAACCCCAGCTGCTTCTTCGTTTCCATGAAATGATTGAAGAGCTCCAGGAATCCGGTTACTGATTCGGAGGAATCACCGCTTTACCCCTTGCTGGTATCGTCCGGCGAATCCTCCACCCAGGAGTCGACCATCAGCGAAATGGCCCCGTCGCCGGTCACATTGCAGGCGGTACCGAAACCGTCCTGGGCCATGTACAGAGCGAGCATGAGCCCGAGTTGCGCTTCCGTAAAACCGAGGATGGAGGACATGAGACCGATAGCTGCCATCACTGCTCCGCCCGGCACACCGGGAGCGGCAATCATGGTCACGCCAAGCAGGATGATGAAGGGCAGGAATTCCGCGAAAACCGGAGTCGCCCCGGCCAGTATGATTACGGCAACAGAGCATGCGACGAGCGTAATGGTGCTGCCGGCCAGGTGTATGGTGGCCAGCAATGGCACTACAAATTCCGCCACACGCTCTTTCACGCCATTGGATTTGACGCTTTGAAGGGTGACCGG
>SKWQ01000180.1 GCA_007128855.1 Balneolales bacterium | reverse complement strand
CGTGCGATGGGGGTATCGGCAACGATTACACTTCCGCTTACCGCATCTTATCCTGTAACCTACAACGATATTGACCTTACAAACCGGATGGTTCCTGTTCTGCAAACTGTAGCTGGAGCAGATAACATAATACTGGAAAATCCGGTAATGGGTGCTGAGGATTTCTCCTTTTTTGCAGAAAAAGTACCGGGATTATTCATCTTCCTGGGAGGGCGTCCGTCTGATGTACCCATTAGTGAAGCAGCAGCTCACCACACACCCGACTTTTTTATTGATGATTCACGCCTTGATCTCGGGGTGAAGGCGTTTGTGGCTATGACGCTGGATTATATGAATAACCGGTAATTCAGCAACCATAGTAATAGCTTCGCGCATGGGTTCCTTGTTGGGAAAAAAAGCGCGGGCTGAGAATTACAAATGATATTGTGAAAGCACACGGGGGTTTACTGAACATATCCACACAGGCAGGAAAACGAACAACCTTCACTATAGAATTGCCAAAATGAATGAAGCCATGCAATTAACCAAACATCAAATTAAAGAAGCGCGAAAGGTTTATGACCTGTACTGGGACAGTTACCAGGTTGGTGATATCGACACCTTTACATCCACGCTTGACAAAAATTTTGAAATGATCGGAACCTCTGAAAGTGAGATCGCCCACAATAAGGCCGAAGGCATAGCATTCTTTGAAGGTCAAATGCAGGAAGTTGTCGGTAAAGCGGAAATGAGAAACCGGCAAATCTCGGTAAAACCTGTGAATGAGATGCTCCTGATCAATGAGAATTGCGACATCTATGTAGTGGGCGAACCGGAATGGACATATTATTCCAAAATCAGGATATCGACACTCCTCCATGAAACCGGGTCCGGCTGGAAAGTCATTCAGCAGCATGGATCCTTCCCCGATATGCGCGTGCAGGTAGGCGAGACCATGGCTTTAGAGAAAATCAGCAAAGAAAACCTCGAGCTCCGCGATGCCGTCAAACGGCGAACGGCCGAACTGGAGAACAAAAACCGGGAGCTAAAGATTGAGGCTGCTTTGGAGTGGGTGCGGGCCCGGGCCATGTCCATGCACAAAAGTGACGAGCTAAACGAGGTAGTCTCAGTTCTTTTCGAAAAATTAAAAGAGTTGCAGATTCCATTTACAGCCGTTGGCATCGCAACGAGGATCGAGGGTTCAAAAGACCTTAATGCATTTGTTTGCGGTCAGAATGAGGCAGGCCTGGTCATCACCAACTATCGACTCCCGTATTTTGATAATCCGATTCCGAAAGATTTATACGGCGCCCTTGAAAAGAAATTGGATTTTTATGTGGGTCATTATTCAAAAGAAGAAAAAGATGCTTTCTATGAATACGTGATTGAACATACTGCTGAATTCAGGCATTTGCCCGAGGACATCAAGCGCATGATATTCGATAGTGCCACCTATACCATTTCCATGGTCGCGGTTAAGAATGCAGTGTTCAATGTCAATGATTTTGAAGGGAAGGTTTTAGCCGAACATGAAGTTGATATCATCCAGCGTTTCGCGCGGGTTTTCGATCAGGCCTATACCCGCTTCCTCGATCTACAAAAAGCTGAGGCACAAGCCAGGGAAGCAGAAATCCAATTGGCGCTGGAAAGAGTGAGAGCTAAGACCATGGCCATGAAAACCCAGTCAGACCTATTTGGCATTGTTGAATTATTCGGCCAACAACTTAGTGATCTGGGTTTTAGGTTCACTGACGTTACCATTATGGAAGGAGCCATGACAAAATATAGAGATTGGGAATTATGGACTAATATTACTGGTGACGACAACATCACACACAAAGTTCACATCCCCTACCTGGACACTCCATACTTCACCAAAACAGCAAAATCTGTTGAGGAGTATGAAAAGACAGGTAATCCTATCCAAACGAAAATTTTCACAAAAGAGGAGAAAAACGAATTTCTTGATCACTATTTGAAATATACACCTGCTGTTCCAGAAAAGGTAAAGGAATTGGCATATGCAAGCCTTGGTTCGACCATTGTCGATGCATATTTGGACAACGTAACCATTTCAATTGTTCGCCAGTATTTGGAACCCTTCACAGATGAGGAACTTTCAATTTTTGGACGCTTTGCAAAAGAATTTAAGCAAACTTATACCCGCTATCTTGATATCAAAAAAGCGGAAGCACAGGCAAGGGAAGCTGAAATCCAATTGGCGCTGGAAAGAGTGAGAGCTAAGACCATGGCCATGAAAACCCAGTCTGATCTCCTTGATATTATAGAATTATTTGGCGAACAACTGAATGCTGTAGGTATAAGGTTTGATCACGTCACGTTTATCGAAGGACCCATCACAAAAAAAAGAGACTGGGATTTATGGAGCTATGTGCCGGAGGCAGAAAATACAACCGATAAAATTCTGATTCCTTATATAGAGACTCCGTATTTCACGAAAACAGCAAAAGCTGTAAAAGAGTACCAAAAGACCGGCCAGCCCATCCAGGTAAAAACATTCACAAAGAAAGAGAAGAAAGAATTTCTCGATCACTATTGGAAGAATGCACCAGCTGTTTCAGATGAAATTGTCAATTATACTTATGCCACTCCCGGTTCAATAATCGTAGATGCGTTTTTGAAAGAGGTAACTGTTTCTTTGGTGAGATGGGATTTAGAACCCTGTACAAAAGAAGAGCTTGCGATTTTTGAACGCTTTGCTAAAGAGTTCAGACAAACCTATATCCGCTTTCTTGATATCAAAAAAGCAGAAGCTCAGGCACGGGAAGCTCAGGTCAACCTTGCCGTGGAACGCGTAAGGGCACGGGCACTGGCTATGTTTAAATCAGAAGAAATTCTGGAGGTGGTTCACAAGCTGAAAGAAGAGATTATGGGCCTGGATATTCCTAATGTGGCCGCAGCCACTATCCATCTCAAAGAGCCGGATGGGAAATACCGGGCCTGGGATCTGACATCTATCAGTGAGGACGAAAACGAATTGGAAATTTCTCTCGATATTCGCTGGCACAGGGAAGATACCCACCCCGACTTCTTCATGAGAGAAGTTTGGGATCGAACGGAGGACTACTTTGTCGTAATTCAGGGGGGAGAT
>SKWQ01000178.1 GCA_007128855.1 Balneolales bacterium | reverse complement strand
TGCCTTCCACGACCACACCGACCTCGGACCGGAACCCCTGCTGCTCCAGGATGGCGCCGACAAACCGCTCAAACGGGTACCCCGACGGTCCCAGTTCCATGATCGCTTTCTTGAGTTTGTAGCGCGCCGCCTTGGACCGGGACCGCTTGCGGAGCATTTCATACGCTTTCCGGTAGATCTTGCCCGTGGGGATCCCCTCGTAAAGCAGGCCGCTGACCTCATCCACCACGAAATCGATCTGCGATTCGGTGGCCCCGGAGCGTTCGAGGGAATGGCGCAGCTTCTCCTCAGAAAAAGGAACCTTCTCGCCGGATGCTTTTGTTATGCGTACACTTTGCCGGTTCATATGCCATCCTGATTGTTTTTTATCCTATATTCGTGCGTATGTTTTGTCGACTGTCGGCAAGTTAGCGCAACGGACCCATCCTGCCAAACCCGAGATGGCCGGAATCGGGGCCGGCACGCAGCGGCAATTCAAGCTCAATGACCATAACCAGAACCAGCGTACATCCGAATCAGTATCCACCCGAATCGCAACAAGAACCATAGCCGGCCGATATCCATGGCAAAAGACACCCGAACCTCGCTGACCGTCACGGTCTTCATTCTGCTGTTCATCCTGAATATCCTGCTGCAGATGCTGCTGTCCGGCGAACCGCTCGGACGCCTGATGGCCGAGGTTTTCACCACACCCATGGGCTTTTTCAACCTGATTTCGGCCACTGTGCTCTGGTTTATCGGCTATTTTTTCAGCCCGCTTGCGTTTTACCTGCTGGGAATCGTCATCGCCCTGGAGTTCCTGGTGCTGCCGCTCATGGTGCGCTACCGGTACGTCACGTTCAAGCCCAACCTGTTCGTTTCGGTGCTCGGAGCGTTCTACATCTGGCTGGTGTTCCGTATCATGGGTGTGATTTTCGGATGATGGAATTGCTCTCCCGCCCTGTGTGTTTTCAATGATATCGCAGCGCCGGTCACACTCTATCCACATTGTGGACCGGAACATCGACGTATTGCAACAATCCTGGCCGATCAGGCCGAAAACGCATGGCACAACACATTTGGAAAATCACGTCCCGGCCCCCGCACGATTTTTTCCTCTGTCTGGATGTGGGATCGTATTTCGACTACGAGCACGATCCGGAGTCCATTTTCGAGCGCGGTTTCACCCGGCCGGTCCCGCTCCGCGGGCGGGACATCCTGGTCACCGTCTTCTTCAACGGGGATGCGGAATCACCCGAATTCACGGTAAAGGCCCATGAGCCACTGTCCGAAAGCGAGCAGTCCGAGGCGGATGCGGTGCTCCGCAGGATACTGGGTTCCGACCTGGACCTTGCGCCTTTTTATGACCAGGTTGCCGACGACCCCGTCCTCTCCCCTCTTTTTCCCGAACTCTACGGACTCAAACGGCTGAGCCGCGCGAATTTTTTTGAGGATGCGGTGAACCGGATCATCCAGACGCAGATAAAGCACAAACCGACAGCACGCAAAATGGTCTACGGTGTGCGCAGTGCCTATGGGACCCGGCTGGAATCGGATAGCGGGATGGTGCCGGCGTGGCCGCGGCCGGAACGGCTGATCACGGCGGATCCGGTCGCGATGAAGCGCCACGGATTGTCCCTGCGCAAGGGGGAGTATTTGGTCGGACTGGCAGAGGAGCTGCTGCACGGACAGATCGCAAAAATGGCTGACCAGACGGCTGGTCTTTCAAAGTCTGCAGATCTCCCTGCATCCAATGTCGGGACAATGGCGGGATCGGGATCTGCGACCAAACCGGATGCGAAACCTGAAACCGGATCCGGGACACAATCCGGGACCGGGGTGGAATCGGATACAGGCCGGACGCTGCAATCAATAGAATCGATGCCACCGCAAGAGCTCTATGAGCTACTGGTGTCGGTGCGCGGCATCGGTCCCACCACCGCGCAGGACCTGATCCTGTTCCGCAACCGCACGGATGGATGGTTTGCCAGCCAAGTGGAGCGCGGCCGCGAAAAGGCCGTGCGGCGATGGATCATCCTCTCCTACGGGGGCGACCCGGACCGGTGCAGCGAGGAAGGGTTCCAGGAGATGATCCGTCGGTGGAAAGGCTACGAAGCCGCCGCACTGGAATTCCTCTACGTGAACTGGGTGTTGTCGGAGAAGCGGTCGGCCGGCAATCCGTGATCCCCGAAACTCAACGCTCAAACCTGTGCGGGCGACGCTCCCGTTCTTCCGGGAACACCTGATTCAGGTGACGGTCCCACACCCGGCCGTTCTTGACAACCATGAACACGTTTTCCGAGTTGCGGATGTCATCGAGCGGATTCATGTTCAGAATGACGAAATCGGCCAGTTTGCCTGGTTCGATGGAGCCCAGGTCGTTGCCCAGGCCGAGATAATCGGCGCCGTGGATGGTGGCCGCGCGGATCGCTTCCAGTTCCGTCATGCCACCCTGCACGAACATCCACAACTCCCAATGGGCTGCCAGTCCCTGCAACTGTCCGTGCGAACCCAGCAGCACCCGGCCTCCTGCCCTGGCTACCTGCCGGGCTGACCGGGCCAGCGCAAAGTGATGGAACTCATCATCCGGCACCATCAGCCGGCGGCGTGCCCGGGCATCGATTACATGACGCGGGACAAACTGCAGCAGCCGGTAATCCTCGAAGACATCGTATTTCTGGTACCAGTAATTCTCACCCCAGATGCCGCCGTAACCGACGACCAGAGTCGGAGTGTATCCCACATTCGAAACCCCGAGCAACGCCAGCATGTCGTTGCGCAACGGCGCCACCGGAATGGCATGCTCGATGCCGGTGTGGCCGTCGATGATCATGGTGATATTGTGCTGGAGCATCGATCCGCCTTCGGGATAGACATTGAGCCCGGTTTCCCGTGCCGCCTCCAGCACCCACTGCCGCTGATCGCGCCGCGGCTGATTGTAGCTCTTGACCGCGGTCGCCCCGATCGCCCGGTGCCTCAGCAGATGATAACGGGCATCGTCCAGGCTCTCGATAACGGCCTTGCCCGGATTTTCGGCTCCATACAGGACGAAACCGGTGGAATAGATGCGCGGACCGGTCATGCGGCCGGCCATGACCTGCTCGGAAAGGGCAAAGACCGACTGTGTGCTCGCCGAGGG
>SKWQ01000066.1 GCA_007128855.1 Balneolales bacterium | reverse complement strand
TGCTTCCCGGGCGCTGGCTACGGCGTTCGCCGGGGCAATCGACGAAGTTTGGCCGGTGGTTTTTGGTCCGAACGCCCTGCTCAAACCGCCCCTGCCCGACGAACAGGGCAATCCTTCCAAGGATATCAACCCCGATGGGGCCATTGACCTCTATTTTGTGAACTTTCAGACGATCGATGCGCGAATGGATGGCTGTCTGGACAATCCGGCCGCTGTCATCGGTTATCGAAATCGATACCGAGGAGGTGTGTCCCGCATTCGTCGGTACCGTGACCTACAACCACACCATTGAGGGATCCTAAGTGCGCTCCGATGGACGGCTAGAGGTGCTGTCAAGGCAGACAAACGTAGTGATGGATATTGCACTGGATTACCACGAGGACCATTCCTCCAGTCCAAACAATTTCGTTGTAACCTCCGGCACGGTTCGATGGAGCAACAACAACTCAACAGCCATTCATGATGTCTACTGCGGATCTGTCGGCAAGGATGAGTACGGTATCCAGGAGACCCGGGTTTCCGGAGGCGGATCCTGGTTTCACTTCAATTTTTTCATCATGGATACGATCATTTCCGAAATTGAGGACGAAGACCGGCTCATTGACGGCTGGCGGCAAGAACGCCTGCACCATGGCTCGGTGACAGAGATCCGGACCCTTGACTGGGACCTCAGGCGGTATACCAGCGAGTAGGGATTGTCGTTTGCGGATTGGTCGTGATCTGCCGGGAATTCAGAAGCGGCGTTGCCTGTTAAAGTACGTGGGTCACAAAGAAAAACTCGAAACCATGCAAAAACAGGCATTGCAAACGCTTACGGGCTGGAATTTCGACAACAGCTATGCGCGGCTGGACGAACGGCTGGCGAGCAGGCTGGACCCCGTTCCTGTTGCCGATCCCGAATTGGTGATCTTCAACCAACCGCTCGCGGAGATGCTTGGGCTTGTGCTTCGTGCGGCTGATCCGTCCTCACTCACTTCGAAAGGTGGCAGTGCTGTTGGAAAGCCGCCGGAAGCATCCACCAACACCCCGGACGATACGCTCGATGCGGCGCTGCTGCTGTCCGGGAACCGGCTTCCGCCGGGCGCCGTGCCCATCGCGCAGGCGTATGCCGGACATCAGTTCGGCCATTTCACGATGCTTGGGGACGGACGGGCGATCGTGCTGGGCGAGCAGATCACCCCGGACGGCAACCGCTATGACATTCAGTTCAAGGGATCGGGGCGCACGCCGTTTTCGCGCGGCGGGGACGGGCGGGCCACCCTGTACTCGATGCTGCGGGAGTATCTGATCAGCGAGGCCATGCATGCGCTCGGGATACCAACATCCAGAAGCCTGGCGGTGGTACGGACCGGTGAACAGGTGTTTCGCGAAGTGATCCATGAGGGCGCGGTGCTGACGCGGGTCTCATCCAGCCACATCCGCGTGGGCACGTTTCAGTATGCCCGCCACGCCCTTCCGGCGGAGCGGTTCGGCGAGCTGATCCGGTATACGATCCGGCGCCATGACCCCGATTTGGCCGCGTCCGAAACCCCGGCGGCCGACCTGCTGGTGCGGGTGATGGAGCGGCAGGCCGCGCTTGTGGCCCGGTGGTTGCAGGTCGGTTTCATCCACGGCGTGATGAACACCGACAACATGTCGCTTGCCGGCGAGACGTTTGACTACGGTCCGTGCGCGTTCATGAACGCCTATGATCCCGGCACCGTCTTCAGCTCCATCGACAGCCATGGGCGCTACGCTTTCGGGAACCAGCCGCAGATCGCCCACTGGAACCTGAGCCGGCTTGCCGAGGCGCTGCTGCCGGCCATCGATACGGATGAGAAGGCCGCGATCGACAAGGCCAACGATTTGCTGCACCGTTTTACGGGGATGTTCGAGACGCGCTGGATGGAGATGATGGCCCTCAAACTTGGCTTTCCCGGGCTGGACGTTTCTGACCGACCATGGGTGGACGGGCTGCTTGAGCAGTTCAGGGAGTTGCGCGCCGATTACACCAACAGCTTTCTGGCCCTGCAGGGGGATCTGGTGGATGAGGGCCTGCTCCTGACGGTGGGGTCGCCACGGGATGCGCTCGAGCGGTTCGGCCGCATCAGGGAGCAATGGCAGGCCAGGCTGCGCGATGCGGATATTCCGCTTGAGGAGGCGGCGGCGCGGATGCGGGCGGTGAATCCGGCGGTTATCCCGAGGAACCATCTTGTGGAAAATGCGCTGGAGGAGACGGTGCAGCACAGGCGGATGGATTCGTTTCATGCGCTGCTGGCGGTGCTTCGCAACCCGTGGGAGTGCAGGGCCGAGCCCGCGCGCTGGCAGGCGCCTCCGCCCGATGGCGACGGCGGGTACCGGACCTTTTGCGGGACGTGAGCGGAAGGATGATGGTTATGGGTCCGCCGCCGGAAGAATTCGGGTGGCGCGGCTGCCTGTCTGAATGACTTTTCGAAACGTATGTTTTCTGCCAGGTGTTTAAACCATATATGCATATGCCGTAAATCATATGCCGCAAGCACTATACCGTAAGCGCTTTACCGTAAGCGATATGCGATAAGCCGCAAACGACCACCTGAAAACAAGAGGATTATGAGTAAAAAAATGAAAGCGTCCTATATTGAAGAGTTTGGCGGTCCGGATACTGTTAAAACAGGTGAACTGGATCGGCCGGAACCCGGGGAAGGAGAAGTGCTTGTCCGAGTGCTATCGGCAGGAGTGAATCCGGTTGACAGCGCAATAGTCCGGGGAATGCTGAAAGATTTCATTCCCTCGGAGTTCCCACTGATACCTGGCTGGGATGTGGCGGGCATTGTGGAAGAGCGCGGGCATGCTGCGCGGCGGTTCAGCGAAGGCGACAAGGTGTATGCCTATGCCCGGAGGCCGGTCATTCAGCACGGGACCTTTGCCGAATACATCGCGCTGCCCGAAAGCTACCTGGCGCACAGCCCGGGAAAGTTCACCCCGGAAGAAGCCGGAGGAGTACCGCTTGCGGGACTTACGGCCTGGCAATCCCTATTTGATGCTGGCAAATTGCAGAAAGGAGATGTGATCCTGATTCTCGGAGCGTCAGGGGGCGTGGGCACGTTTGCGGTTCAGTTTGCGAAATGGAAGGGCGCCCGGGTGATCGGCGTGGCAAGCAGGGAGAATCACGACTA
>SKWQ01000019.1 GCA_007128855.1 Balneolales bacterium | reverse complement strand
TGATGCAGAATTCGAAAAATTCCAGTCGCTTCTGGACCCTTGGGTCATTCCGCTTTCGGAGCTTAACCGGATTGTGGATTCCGGGGTGGAAGCACGTTTTGAGAATTATACAAAGTACCATGCGCAATATGTGCGGATTGAAGAAGCGGTGATCCAGAACCGCGACCTCACCAGTACCCGTCCGTGGATGTATATCGGTCACAGCGGCGTTATCGCTTATAACCGTGACACCTCACTGCGTTATCGCAACGACCGAACTGCTGGCTACCGAACGGGTTACAATTACCGCCGTATGGATGAGGACGGGCTGTATGAGCCACCACCACCCGGTGCTGTTATCAATTACAGCGGCTATGTCGTAGTTAATACCTTTGATCCGGATGCCCTTGAGGCAGACAATTCCGCTGCTTTTGCCATTGTGGCCATGGAGGATGGGGTCCGCTGGTTGGGCCTGGGCGATAACGCAATCCGGTATACCAACGAGACCATTCCGGAATTCTATCCCTACGAAATCCCCAATGATCTTGAGATCATCGGGTTCCCGCCAATCATCACAAATTATACAATCAGTAATCTGACGCCGACTTCAACAGAGGCCGTTGATATAAGCTTCCGGGTCGATCCCGCAACGGATGATGCCACCATTACCCGTGTCGTCATCGTATACCGTGCCGAAGGTGAGGAAGAGGAAGTGGTATTGACCGGCAGCAACGGAAACTACAGCTACTCATTCCCCACGTTTCCGGACCTGACCTCTGTCAGCTTCGAGATCCGTGCTTCGGACTCCAATGACATCACAGGCACTATACGCGACGGTGACCTTATCGACGGAGAGCCGGTGAGCCTGAGGTTCTTTGTCCTCGATTCAGCCGTAGACAACATCGCCAGCATTACCCGCACCTCCGATGGCATGCGAGGCCCCAGCCCGCTCTTCGGTCTTGGGGAAATCCCGGTTGATATCAACGCAGTCGTCGTAGCCGATTCAGCTGACGGTTTCATCGTCATCCATGACAGTGCAGAGCCCTGGTCAGGACTGTTCCTGCAGCCAAATACTGAGACCCTCAGCCTGAGAAGAGGCGACAGGATTCAGATTACGTCAACGGAAGTCGGCAATTCCAATACCAACAACAGCTTTGCCAACATTACCTTTCTTGACACGCTGGCTTTTTCGGTGCTTGCAAGCGGAGTGGATTATGAACAGTACATTCCAATAGTAACCACGAACGACCTCACAGGCCAGGCTGACCGTGGTGCCCGTTACGAGGCCATGGTGATCCGCATTGAGGATGCACATGTCGCCACCAGTCAGGCCGATGCACCTGCAAGTGACTTCGGTGAATGGGCGTTCGCCTCCGGAACCCCCGAAGATGACAATCCGTCAGTCCGGGTACGGTTCAACGTTGCTCAGAACAATCTGCGTGTCCTGGCCAATTTTGCAGCCAGCTACAACGATGATCTGAAAACCGGAGCCTTTCTTGAGTATATTCAGGGTGTTTACGGTTTCAGCTTCGGCAACCCCAAGTTGACGATGAGAAATGCCGACGATGTCGAACCGGTGGAGGACATGTTCTATCCCACACGCGTGTTCCCGATCTTCCTGCCTGCAAACAACGCGCAGTTTACCGTCTCAAGGAACCTGGAAACGCAGTGGGCGTCCACAACCGACCGCGACGGTGACGAGGTGATCTACATCTTTGCACTCTCCATACCGGACGATGTCACCTTCGAGGCCCCGCTCTATACCCAGCTTTCCCATAACGCAGGAAGGGCGAACCGTGCCATCATCCATTATGACGATCTGGATGGGCTCCTTGATGCCCGTGGATTGGATAACGGTGATTCAGAAGAGTTCATCTGGACCATCCTTGCGACTGACGGCAGGGATACCGTCCAGGTATCGACCAAAACCGGTCCGGACTTCAATCCGGTTTCCCGTACCATCACACTGGAACGCGCCACACAGACATCGGCAGATGACAGCGATCTCCCGCAACGATTTGCGCTGGAACAAAACTACCCGAATCCGTTCAACCCTGCAACGAAGATCCGGTATGATGTTCCCAATCAATCGCATGTGAGAATTGCCATCTACGACGTGCTTGGACGTCAGGTCCAGATGCTGGTCAACGAGGAACTGAATGCCGGAACCCATACCGTGGAATTTGACGCTACAAGACTTGCCAGTGGTGTCTACATCTATCGCATGGAGGCCGGATCCTTCGTCCAGACCAGAAAAATGATGCTTGTGAAATAATACGCCCTGAAGTTACGGCAGAAGCCGGGTCACTCCGGTTTCTGCCCTTTTTTTTAGAAACACAATGACAACCATGTACCGCCTGCTGCCCATATTGATCGTATCACTGCTACTGGCCGGCCTTGTCTCCTGTGACGCCGGTTTGACAGGCAACCTGAAAGAAAACCAGCCACCCAGAACCTTCCTCACGGTCGATGAGATCAATCTGGATCAGGACAACAGTACGGAACGCCGGCTCATCAGCCAGGTGCACATTTCCTGGTGGGGTGATGATCCCGATGGCTATGTCGTGGCATTTGAATATGCCATCACCGATCGCGACTGGTTATACACCCCGCAAACGGAAGACGAGGTGGAGTGGAGTTACACGGAGCGGACTGACAGCGTTTTTGTGCTGCCGATCCCACCCGGTGAAAAGGCGGCCGACATCCGTTTTACCGTCAGGGCCATCGACAACGAAGGCCTCCGTGACCCGGAAGGGGCCTCGGTCGTTTTCCCGATAGAAAACTCCCCTCCCGTTGTGAATATCCACAGGATCAACACGCCGCAGCAGGAGATGGAAGCACCCCCCGATACGACCTACCACATCGCCAGCATCGGATGGACGGCAACCGACCCGGATGGTGATGACAACCTTTCCCACTTCGAAGTGGTCATGAACGATACCCTTGGGGAGTGGACAACAATTCCCGTGGATGTCAGCTTTCTCAGTCTGCGCATCACCGAGCCCGCAGGCGACCAGACATCTGCAGCCGTATTTCTCGGTAGAAACTTTTCCCGCAGCGACATTGTCCTGGATAACATCCAAATGGACAGTGAGAATACTTTTTACATCCGCGCCGTGGATAATGCCGATGCACGGAGCCCCATCGACAGCCTCAGCTGGTACATCAAGGAACAGACCTCACGTGTCCTGGTGATCAATGACTATGCCGGCGTGGCCCGGCAGGAAGCAATGACGCGTCACCGGCAGATTTTACGCGATCTTGGAATTGACAGGTTTGACTATATAGCGACTCTGGACGGCGCGGCTTCCGGCGGACAGAAAGTGCCGATTTCAACCGCGTTCCATCGCCCCGTAGACCCCACGCTCAACCGTGTCCTTGCCGAGTGGGATCACATTTACTGGGTTTCGGATGACCTGGACCGCAATATCACCTATGCTCTGCGATCCACCATCGGCTTTTTCGAAAACGGTGGCACCATGTTCATCAACATCCCGACAAAAACCCTGAATGAGGACGATGCCATCTTCAACTTTCTGCCATTTGAGCGCTTGGAGCAGGTCCCGGCCGGTCTGAACAGCTTCCAGATCCCGAACAACACCAGGCTGCTTCCCGTCGATCCGCAAAACCTGGATACACTGAGAGTTACCCGCGATTCCCAGAGTGCTTTTCCGCTGTTCCCGGCAGGCGATACCAGGTTGTTCTATGATGCCGAGTTCCGAACACGGCCGTTCTTTGACCCAAGCCTGGAATTCTCCAGATTGCTGGTCTCCGGTTCTGCCGACAACTCCATCATCTTCTTCGGTTTCCAGCTTGAGCGTATCGAAGCCGGAGAACCGCTCAACCGAACCATGCGCTACTTCCTCGAAGAACTTAATTTCCCTGTAGATTAATCCGGTAACGATGTACAGAATTTGCCTGCTTCTTATCACGATTTTCATCTTGTCAGCCGCCCAGCTGGCGGCACAGACCGGTCAGATCACCGGACGCATCACCGATGCCGACACCGGTGAGGAGCTCATCGGGGTGAATGTCATCATCCGTGGCACGGCCTACGGAGCATCAACCGATCTGAACGGAAGGTTCAGCATAGCCAACATCCGGCCGGGCAGTTATGACATCGAGTTCAGCTATGTCGGTTTCGAACGCCAACTGCACACCGGCATCAGGGTTGAGCCCGGTGAAACGGTCGAACTGAACATCCGCCTGCGGGAACAGGTGCTGACCGCAGAAGACGAAGTGGTCATCATAGGAGAACGGCCCATATTTGATATCGAGCAGTCCTCCACATCGTCCAGGGTGGGCCGGGATGAAATACAGGCCGCTCCCGTCCGTCGGATCGATGAAGTTGTCGGTCAGCAGGCCGGGGTAATCCGCGATCCAACAGGACTTTACATCCGGGGTGGACGCGCCTCTGAAACCGGATTCATTGTGGATGGTGTCTCTGCTCAGGATCCGCTTGCCGGCACCGGATTCGGATTGGACCTTGGCGCAAGCGCTTATGCCGAAGTGGAGGTCACCACCGGTGGCGTCGGTGCCGAAGTGGGAGATGCGACCTCCGGTGTTGTCACCGTCAGGACACAGGAAGGAGGTCAGAACTACTCCGGGTACTTCTCGCACAAGCGCGACAATCCCGGGAGAATGACAACCACATCCAGCAATTTCTTTACGGATATCTACGAATTCAATTTGGGTGGACCGGTACAGTTCTATCAGTCCCTGCTGCCTGCCCTGGGTATCAATACGCCCGGTACCATGACCTTCTTCGTGGCCGCCCAGGCGAATTTCACCAATGAGTTTTTCAAGAACACGGCCGACCAGGTTCAGACATCACTCATCGACAATACCTTCTGGTCACCGAGGCAGGACAACCGCTGGAGTGCCATGGGAAAGCTGACCTGGCGGATCCGTCCTTCCATGCGGGTGGAGGCATCCTACCAGCGGTCGCTGACGGTCAATCAGAACACCCGGATGCTCCAGATCGTGGGAGATGACGTGCAGATCCGTCCCGGCTATCAGTTTTTCTACTCGCTCAATCTGGACAATGCTAATACCTATGCGCACGACAGCAAGGTGGCCTATGTGAAATGGACGCACACCGTCAATCCACGCATGTTCTACGACATCCAGGTGAGCCGTATGTTCACCCGGTTACGCGCCGATGCGAACGGGCGTCACTGGAGGCCCACCGTGGTGGAAGGGGAATTTGACGGGGAAAGCATCGTGACCCCGCCGACCGTGCCCTTTGAGGCGGACGACGATTTCCGGTACGTGCTGCCCGGACCCGGCCTCGTCAACAACGGCGGTCTGGCCACCTTGTGGCATGATCACTACGCAGAGGAATATACCGTGCGTATGACCACGACCAATTATTTCTTCAACAGGAACAACCGTCTGAATGTCGGTCTTGAGATGAAATTTAATGAGTATCAGTGGATCGACATCCGCAGGCCATGGGTAGGTGCCCCCATCCAGATTGACGAGGACACCTTCACAGAGACACAGCGGCTCGGCTCCTCATCTGATATCTGGAACGTGCAGCCGCGGCGCGGTGCCCTTTATGTGACCGACCAGATCCGCTACCAGGGTCTCATTGCCAACCTGGGGTTCCGGCTCGAATACTGGTTCCCGGGCAAATATGTCGATGACCTGGTGGATGATCCGCTCGCCCCGATTGCCGACGAAATACGCGAGGCCTACTACAACGATACCTACAATCTCTTCGGCAACCGGTTCAAGATGCGCCTGCTCCCCAGAATAAGCGTGTCATTCCCTGTGAGGGAAAACCAGGTGCTTTATTTCAACTACGGCCACAAAACCAAGCTGCCCCATCCGTCCTTCGTATATGCCGGATTGGACCCGTTCTATCAGGACCGCTCTTTTCTGGCCGATCTGGGTAATCCGAACCTGGATCCCGAAGTTGATATCTCCTACGAGATTGGCCTCCGGAACCAGCTCACATCCAATGACGCGCTGAACATATCCGTTTTCTGGAGTGATAAATACGATTTCATCACCTCCGAGCGGCTTATCATCCAGGATGCCACAGGTCGCGACACGGAACGCAACTTCCGGGTCAACGGTGATTTCGCAAGGGTGCGCGGCGTGGAAATCAGTTATATCAAGCGCCATCGGGATTGGTTCATGGGTAATATTTCGGCCACCTATTCCCGCGCCGAGGGCCTCAGCTCCACCAGTAATGACGCCCTCCGGAACATCCTTGCCGGCGATCAGTTCGGCTTCAACGTGGAAACACCGCTTGCATGGGATCGTCCATGGGACATCAAGGCCAATGCCACTTTCACGTATGACCGGGCCAGCCCGCTGTTTGGCCTGGCTCCCCTGAACCAGATGAAGCTGTACCTTTCCGGTAATTTCCGGAGCGGAATGCGCTACACCCCGTTTGATTTCATCGAATTTCAGCGCAATCCGGTTACCGGGGATCGTGACTGGCGCCCGATCTATGAAAGGGACAACGATCCGGCCGTACGCTTTTCAGCAGTGGGACCTTCCTGGTGGATTTTCGACCTGAACTTCCAGCGCTGGTTCCGTATTGCCGACACCCGCATCATTACCTTCCTGGAAGTCACCAATCTGTTCAATGCAAAGAACCCGGCCATCGTCAATCCCGTTACCGGCAAAGCATACAAATCTGACTACCCGGCATCACAGGAAGAGTTGATTGCCCTTCGCGGTGACCGCACCTACGACGTACCCGCCAATGTCCGGGATCCCAGGTATCTGGATCCGCGCGACAACAACTCGCCATCTTACCTGAATCCCGCCAACTTCCTGCAACAGCGCCATATCGTGTTTGGATTTGCGGTCAACTTTTAAGGTAACAAGAAAATTTCACGCCAAGTATTCCTCAACGCATGAAAAAACGTTTCACATTACTGTCCGCAACGTTGATTGTCCTGATGCTCAGCCATGCCGGTGTGAGTGCTGCTCAAAGCATATTTCCAAGCTTCGGCTCCTCACGGTCCGGGACGTCCGGCTTCCAGTTCCTTAAAATCGGGGTGGATGCGCGTTCTGCCGGTATGGCTTATTCCAATATAGCCGATTCGAAAGACGCATCGTCCCTCTTCTGGAACCCGGCACTCTCTGCGCAGATGGACCAATCCCAGTTCTTCCTCGGTCATACGGCCTATTTTACGGATATTTCATTGAATTACGGAGCGTATGTGCACCGTTACCGCAACATGGCTTTCGGGGGCTCCCTGACCTACCTTGATTCCGGTGAAATTGAGGAGACGACGGAATTCCAACCTTTTGGCACCGGGCGGACATTCCGCACCGTGCATATGGCTGCCGGACTCACTTTTGCACAGGAGCTCACCTCACTGTTCAGCTATGGCGTCACCCTGAAATATCTCGACGAGCGCATCGAAGAGATCACATCCAGGACAGCCGTTGTGGATGTCGGTTTCTTCTACCGGGTAGGCGACACCGGTTTGCGGTTTGCCGTCGGGGTCAACAACTTCGGATTCGATGCCAATCCCGGTGGGGAAACACGCCGAAGACCCGGTCCACACGAAAATGTAGATACCGATGAGGATGGATACATTGTCTTCGAAGATTTCGAGGATATTTCACCGCCGACGACATTCAATCTCGGCGCCGCTTATGACCTGTACAGATCTGAACTTGTCAACGTGATCATCACCGGTCAGGTGATCAATCCGAATGACAATGCCGAGCGATTCAGTCTCGGTACCGAACTGCAGTTCATGCAGCAGTTTTATGCACGTGCCGGATATGAGTTCGGTGTGGATGAAATATACCTCCCAAATTTTGGTGTCGGTTTCAACCTTCCCGTTCAGCGCTACTCCCTTGGCCTCGACTATGGATTTGCCGCCCGGGAGCGCCTTGGCGTTCTCCACCGTTTTTCACTGAAATTCAATCTGTAAGCTTTTTTCGCATGAAAGGATTAAAATATACTCTGGCTGTTCCCGTCATTCTAATGCTGGCCATCACCCTGAAGGGCTGTGACGAGATTTTCGGGACCAAGGGTGACTCCATTACCGATGAGGTTTTTGAAGAGGGCCGCCAGGATCCCAACCTGATCCTGGATGAGGTCGGTTATGCGGCATTGCTGCCTTTCTGGGACCAGTTCGACCAGCCGACCGATGTCATGGTCGGATTCGACGAACTCGTCTATGTCACAGATGCCAGCGGACTCCACATCCTCGACAGGGCAGGTCGCCTTTTCCGGACAATCGAACTCACCGGCGCTCAGCGTGTGGTCCAGGACCGGCTGCTGAACGTCTACGTTTCAGCCCGTTATGACACCATTGTGGAAGTGGTGGATCCCGGCATCACGTGGAACCTCCCCGCCGTGTTCAAATTTCAAAACCCGGGAAGCGGCAGCACCGTCGTGCTGGACACGCTGATCATGCCCTTTGCTGACGGAAGCAGGAGCACCCCCGGTTCACAGAGAAGAAGGCTCGATACCAGCCGGGATGACAATGCCGATAAAATCGAAATCACCGGACTCGGCATCCTCTATGACAACACACTTTATTTAGCGCGAAAAGGCCCGAGAAACATTACAGGACAACCGGAAGCACCCGACAACACCATCCTGATTTACAGTCCATTCCTGGACGACCAGGGCAACCCTACCGGCAGGATGCGCAATGTTGGCCAGATCAGGGCCCTGAATCCGAATGTCCCGTCACTGATCAGCGCCGTTGGTATCAGCGACCTCTCAACATTCGTGGCTCCCCCGCAACGTGAGGGCATGACTACGGACAGAAGTTTTCTGATTACCCAGGGCGACCCCGAAAGGGACATCCCGTTCCGGGTTCTCTGGATTACCGCAGAGTTTACCCCGGACGGTCTGGAATACCGGCCCAGGTCACAGCTGCTCGCCCAGGATACGGCACGCGCAGAACGGTTCCTGTACGAAGAGGACAGGTTCATCCGTCCCAGTGGTATTGCCTACTCAGCAGATCCACGCGGACACATTTTCGTAACGGATGCAGGCACCGACAGTCTTTACCTTTTCCAGTCGAACGGACAGGAGGGGGTCGTACCCCCGGCTGGTTCCTCTGCCAGAAAGGCAGTCAACGTCTCATTTGGGGGCAGGGGAGCAGGACCCCGCCAGTTCAATGAGCCAAGCGGCGTGGCCTATTTCCGTCAGGTGGTCTATGTGGCCGACAAAGGTAACAACCGCATCGCCAGATACAAGCTCAATACGGATTTTGAATGAGTTTTGTACTGCCCTTCCCGATAAGGACCAGCGGTTCGTCGATTTGCCCGGTATCGCGCCGGACTGGGACAGTTACCGAGTGAACGTGTCCGTAATTTATCCATCAAATATCTGAAAGAATTATGCCCATCCATCGTCTATGGCTGTTATTGCCTGTATTGCTGATTGTATCCAGTTGTTCGCTTTTCCGCTCCACCGCCGTTGCCGATCCGGAAGATGAAGACCTGCCGGAAGGCGTGGTGGAAGTGGGCGAGCCAGGCCCCGCCTCAAAATATTATGAGATCATTACGGACGATGCCGTTTCGGAAGAGGGCCTGTTCACTGTCCACAAGGTTGATGACAAACTTTATTTCGAGATTCCGGATGCCGAACTCGGGCATGATCTGCTCATGGTGTCCCGCATCGTCAGGGCACAGGCCGGCACCGGATATGGCGGCATGCGGATCAACAACTATGTCCTTCGATGGGAAAAGCAAGGGGAAAGGATACTGCTGCGCCATGTGATGCACCAATCTGTCGCGGACTCCACCACTTCCATCTATAAAGCCGTCCGGGCAGCAAGTTTCGAGCCGATCATTGCTTCGTTTGAAATCGAGTCCATCGGCCCCGACAGCGTCACGTCACTGATCGAAGTCACCGATCTTTTCACGACCGATGTGCCAGAATTTTCTCCGAGAGAGCGTTTCCGCGGGCGCCGGGTCGACAGTGACCGAAGCTATATCGAACGGTTCCGGGCCTTTCCTGACAATGTTGAGGTAACCAATGTGCTCACCATGCAGTCCGAGAACGTACCCACCGGAGGGAGCCTGCGATCCATATCGATGATGCTGAACTTCAGCTTTTTGCGCCTGCCCGAGGTCCCCATGCAGCCCCGTCTCCACGATGAGCGCGTCGGCTACTTCTCAGTGCAGCAGGTGGATTACAGCCGGCCCGAACACCGGGCCGAACGCCGCCGATACATCACCCGCTGGCGCCTGGAGCGAAAGGACGAAGATCCCGATGAAAACGGCCTCTACGAACCAAAGAAACCGATTGTCTTTTATGTGGATCCCGGAACACCCGAATTCCTGGTGGATTATGTGATCCAGGGCGTGAACGACTGGCAACCCGCATTTGAACAGGCCGGGTTCAGGAACGCGATCATCGGCAAAAAGGCTCCGGTGGACGATCCCGACTTCAGTATGGAGGATTCGCGGTATTCCATGGTCCGGTGGATGCCGTCGACTGTCATGAACGCATTCGGACCGCATGTCAACGATCCGCGGTCCGGCGAGATCATTACCTCGTCCATAGGCATGTTCCACAACGTCCAGAACCTGCTGCGCAACTGGTATTTCGTGCAGGGCGGCGCCGTGGATGAGCGCATGCAGAACCTGCCGATGCCCGATTCCCTGATGGGCCGGCTGATCCAAATGGTGGTTGCACACGAAGTCGGCCATACCCTGGGCCTGCCGCACAACATGAAATCGAGCGCCATGATGCCGACCGACAGCCTGCGAAGCCCGACATTCACAAAAAAATACGGTACCACGCCATCCATCATGGATTATGCGCGCATGAACTACGTCGCCCAGCCGGGAGACGGTGCCTACATGTTCCCGATCGTGTCCCTCTACGACAAATTTTCCATTGAGTGGGGATACAAGCCATTCCCCGAAGCCAAATCGGCCGACGAGGAGAGACCTCACCTGAACGAGATTACAGCCCGCCAGCAGGAGGAACCGATGCTCCTGTTCGGCAATCTTTCACCTCACGATCCCACCCAGCAGCGCGAAGCACTCGGGGACAACCACGTCAAATCTACACAGTACGGCATCGAAAACATCAAACGCATCATGACGTTCATTGTGGATGCGGCCGGACAGGAGGGCGATGACTTTCAGACCCTTTCCGAACTGTATGCCACGGTGATCCAGCAGCGCAACTTTTGGCTCGGACATGTGGTGAACTGGGTCGGTGGCATCTACAGTGAGCGCAAGGTCTACGGGCAGGATGGCACCGTTTACGCTCCCGTCCCCAGGGAACGGCAGGTGGAGGCCCTGCAATATCTTCTCGAAGAGGCGTTTCAGACACCGCACTATCTGCTGGACCAACAAGTGCTCGACCTCATCCAGCCGTTCGGCTCGGGCAACCGCATCATGCAGGGACAGCGCAACTTGCTGCTGAACCTGATGAGCACCGCCCGACTCAACCGGATGGCCGAACTGGAAGCCACCCGGAGCGCTTCGGATGTGTACTCCGTCGATGATATGATGACGGATCTGCGCAAGGGCATCTGGTCGGAACTCGGACAGAATCGCGTGACCATCGATATGTACCGCAGGAACCTGCAACGGGCCTACCTGGATGTCATGGAAATCCAGCTACCCGGCATGTTCATCCGCAGCTCCAGCGAGGGTTCCGCCATGATCCGGGGCCATCTTCGGGCGCTGAAACGCGATGTGGATCGTGCCATCTCCCGCGCCGGAGACAATCCCACGCGTTACCATCTTGAGGATGTATCCGAGAGGATCCGCGACATCATGGACATGGACTCGTAGCGGCACCCGGGAATTGCGTCTGTCCCTCTGTTACATGCGGGACAGACGAACGTCCGCCCCGGC
>SKWQ01000183.1 GCA_007128855.1 Balneolales bacterium | reverse complement strand
GGGGAGGTCATCCTTTTCTATCTGAAGTTCGGAAACCGGATAGTGACAGTTGCCCGGGGAGGATTCGAACCCCCACATACAGGACCAAAACCTGCTGTCCTACCCTTAGACGACCGGGCAAATTCTTCTGTTTAAAAACAGATTCCAAATTTAGGGAATGTTGAATGTTAAGTCAAGCTTGGACAAAATACTTCATGATCTCGCACTTGTGGCACTTCCTTTCACGGCAAAAGTATTTATAATGATGCAATAACGCCAGGCGGTTCCTGTGATTTCCGGATGGAAAGCCGCCGTTATCGAGTATTTTGCAGACATTCCCGGGCAGTGGGATGTGTTGCTGCTGCCACAGCCGGAGGGCATGCCTTTTCAGCCGTCCGGCATGCAGCCAGCATCCAAGGAGGTACAGTGCCGGTATTACCACGTTGTGGAACAGGATGTCGCTGCGGTTTCTCCCCGGTGCCGGATAAACAGTGAGCTTGCACGCCTCATTCCACAGCTGGTCGGCCGGGGTGGACAGCCAATCCGATATCGGATGCCGGGTCAGCCGGAGAGCCAGTTCAGTGGCCTGGGGCAGTCTTACGGCCGGACGGTTTGCAGGTCGTGACGAACTCAGGTCCCAGTCGGTGCGCTTGAGGATGACGGCCCGACTCGTCTCCAGGCCGGATTCACGGAGCAGCGATTCAGCCAAAGACCGAACGCGATCCGGTTGCGGCGTTGGTGCTGGTTGTGGTGGCGTTGGTGCTGGTTCCGGCTGCAACCGCTGTTCCCGTCCCGGAACAAGACCACTGCCACTGCCGTTGCTGTGTGCTTCCAGGAACACTCCGGCCATCCGCAGCATCGGTTCCTGGTTTTTGTGGTAGCCCAGCCCCTGAAACACACCCCGGACCAGCATCTGCATCCAGGCAGCCGATAGTGGCGTTTCGGCCGGAAAGAGCGCCATCATCCGGTTCAGACGATACCGGAAGTAGCTGCGGTCCCACCGGCCCAGAATGGTGCGCAACCTGTCTTCAGGCAGCTCCGAAACCAGGCCGGAGCATGGCAGGGCGACCGGCCGGTGCCATGCCCGCCAGAGCCGTGACAGGGAAGCCGGAAGTGAGGAGCGGAGTTCCAGTGTCGGGATGCGGTGTCCGTCCGAAGCGATCGCATTGCGCCTGTAAAGGTCATCGCACACAACGACATGGAGCACAACCCGCTCATAGCGTGAATCGCGCTGGTGGCCGTGCCTGTACCACTCTGACGTCGTTTTGTGCAGCTCTACATCCCCGCAGAAAAGCATGCCATCAAGCCGGATCCTGGAAAACCGGTAATCGGCGCCATCTCCGTCATTCCTGAATCCGGGATGCAGGATACGCACGGACTGTCCGCATGTCGTCCTCAGTCCGGACTGCGTGAAATGCAGATTCTGCCAGAGGAAATGGAAAAAATCCTCGCGAATAATATCCATTCGTTATTGATATTTGTTATATTATGCAAGATGTACGTACATTGGAACTGGTAAATAGCTGTAAAGCCACGGTATATACTGGATTACCGACGAATGAAATCATTACGAATTTTTATACTCCTTTTTGTTGCAGCGCTGTTTTCTGTCTCTTCAGCGTTGGGGCAGACCAGTATCGACTACAGTAAAGTTGAGTATGCGGAAGCTGAATTCATCGTAAACAACCAGACTATGATCATCCGCTGGTTAGTGAAGTATCCGGAATTGTTTTCCGATTTTGTACTCTTGAGAAGCGTTACCGGAGTATCTTCTGATTTTCAGAACATCAACGGTAACAACTGTACGCAATCGGGAAATCGATTTGAATGTGAGGATAGGGATCTGTACAAGGGCTCCACTGAAGAGACGGCGGCAGAAGGTAGTGTCTCATACAAGCTGATGGTAACCGATCCGGAAGGGGGTGTCCATGAATATTTTATTGTTACCGAGAGTTTCACCACCAATGCCGTCAGACGCACTTGGGGCAGCATAAAATCCATGTTTCAATAAGTGATCGTGTCCGATTCCGATGCAAACAGGCACCTGCTCATGAGCCCGGCCCGCATCGAACGGACCATTACCAGAATTGCCTACCAGATATACGAGGACACCAGGGGATCCGGCAAACTTCTCATCCTTGGGATCCATGAGAGAGGGTATCGCCTCGCTGCCATGCTGGCAGGGAACTTGTCGAAAATCTACGGTTCGGAAATAACGGCACGTCCCATACAGGTGAAAGATCACAAGGGGGGAGCTGTCGCAGCGGACCAGGAGCTCTCCGAGGCCGCACGCGGGAAGAAAGTGGTCATCATCGATGATGTGATGTACAGTGGCCGGTCCATGTTTGAGGCAATCCGGCAGATCACAGCAGAAGGGCGTCCGGAAGAGATCAGACTGGCCGCCCTGATCGATCGCGGCCATCGCCGGTATCCCGTAAACATCGGGTATCTTGGTCTTTACAGTCCCACCAAACTCAGGGAACATGTGGAGTGCCGGTTTACGGAAGACGGAGAACCGGAAGGGGTCTGGCTGATGTCATCCATGCCGGAGACCGGCTGAGCGATCGACTCAGCAACCTCCTGAGCAACCGACTGTAACCTCCCATCTGCCGAATGTTCTGGATTTGTATTGCGTTTCATCTGTTTATAATTTTTGATTCATATCGTCAGATAGAATGTCCATGACAATTATAATCATGCTCCTGTGTGTCCGGGATCATGCCCGGTCATGGACATTTCATGTGTTTAAAATCTTTGGATGCACATGGTCACATAGAATGTCCATGACGCTTTTAATCATGCTCCTGTGTGTCCGGGGCTAAGCCGGTCATGGACATTTCATCAAATCAGGCTTACAACCGAAATAATCATCATCTAAACAAAACTTGTCATGAAAGCATATGCACCGGTCATAACATTGATCGCCATCCTCTTCGCCGTATCACCGGTCTTCGCCCAGACGGAGCCGGCACCCAATCCCGATACCGCCCAGCCCGTCCCGGGGGAGGTGGATACATCCAACTGGGAGCGCAGCCTTCGTACTTCGCTGACCGGAACCCAGGCCACCTACAAAAACTGGAGTCAGGGCGGCACCGATAATCTGGCGATCCTCGGCACTACGGCTTACACCTCGGAATATTCCAAGGACAGATACGGATATATACTGGACATAAATCTCAGATACGGGCAGACCCGCATCGGCGACGGCGATTTCATCAAGAGCGACGACCGGATCCGCATCCGCAACCAGGCCAGCCGCAAATTCCGCGATGAGCGGCTCAGCGCCATCTTCAACGTGAACTTCGAGTCCCAGTTCGACAAAGGGTATGAAAACCCGATTCCCGATGAGGGCGAGGAACGCATCCTGATTTCGCGGTTCATGGCGCCCGCCTATCTCACCGAGGTGCTGGGTCTCAGTTACAAACCCGTCGAAAACCTGAGGTTCGAGGGCGGTATTGCGATGAAGCAGACCATTGTCACCGACACGGACCTGTCGACACGTTTCGGACTTGAGGAAGGGGAGAATTTCCGGAACGAAGCCGGTCTTTCCCTGCTCATCGGCTATGAGCGCAGGATCATGGAGAACATCTTCTATTCCGGGTTTGTGGAAACGTTCACCAACGTCAACAGAAGCCTTGACAAATCCGATATGCTTTTCGTGAATGAGATCACCGGTCAGATCAACAGGTATATCAGTGCCAACGTTGAATTTGTGCTGGCGTACGACAGCGATATCATCGATGAGCTCCAGATCAAGCAGATCATATCCCTCGGCCTCAATTACACCTTCTTCGGTGACTGACCGCATCTGACCGGGCACATGCACGGGCATGCCTTCTGAAAGTCGTGGGGTGTAAGATTCATCACGCAAATCGATCAGGGAATCGCTATATTGGTTTTTCTTTTGGATTGTGCCACTATTTGAAGGACGTCTGGTCTGTCAACGGCAATTCCGCAGCGAACCATGGTGTGTATTCATGCTCTGATACGCGTATCTGCGGCACCCATGCACCAGGATCAGGATATCCAATCGAACGTCACGGAATCATCTGCAACAGGAAATCTATCGGTCCATGCGTTGCTGGCATGTTTTATTTTTTGCAATTTTGCTGATGCTGGCGGGATTGCACCCCGCTTATGGACAGAAACTGCCCATGCCGACCGATGACCTGCTCCGGACCACACCGGAGGAGGAGGGGGATTGGGACATCCGGCTGCGTTCCGGGCTGAACGGGTCGCAGGCCTATTACCGTGCATGGTCACAGGGCGGTGTGGACCGGATCGCTGTTGTGGCCAACACCATGTTTTCCGGTGTGTACACCGATGGACCTTATCAGTATGGATTCCGGCTTGATCTCAGGTATGGCCAGACCAGGCTTGATCGCGGGGATTTCCGGAAAAGCGAGGATGTGATCCGCCTTAGGAACCAGTTCCGCCGCCGTTTCAGCGATGAGCGCTTCAGTCTCACCGCAAACGTGAATTTCGAGACTCAGTTCGACAAGGGATATGACCGGAGCTACGAAAACGTGCAATCCCGATTCCTGGCACCCGCCACCCTCACGGAAACCTTAGGTCTGGCTTACGATCCGGACACCTCTTTCCGGTCGATTTTCGGTATTTCACTGAGACAGACGTTCATCAGGGATACCTCCCTCTCAGAACGGTATGGACTGGATGAGGGCGAGTGGTTCCGCAACGAGGCCGGTTTCACCCTCATCATCAACTACGAACGTGAGATCTGGGAAAACGTAAAGTACTCCGGATATCTTGAAACATTCAGCAACCTGCAGAAAAGCCTTCTGAGCACGGACATTGTTTTTACCAATGAACTGGTGGGCCGCATCAACAGCTACCTGACCGCCAATTTCGAGTTCGCCCTGCAGTACAATGATGACATCACCAATGCCCTTCAGATCAAGCAGATCCTCTCCATCGGCCTGAACTTCAACATCCGGTAATCCCCTTCCATGATTCCCGAAGAATATGTGCGGCGCCTGCCGCATCTGCTCAAGCAACTTGCGGAAAAGATGCCCGCATCCGCGCGCGAGGCCCCTGCCGCAGATCCCGGACAGTCCATACTGCGGGACCGTGCCGATTCTGGCAATACGGGCGACCCCGGGCTGACCGGGTCGGAAACCGGTGGTTCCGGCTCTGCATACCATCCCGAACCCGGACACCTGGATGAATCACTGCACACCCTGGTCGACAGGCTGTCCAGGCACTATCCCTTCCATCAACCCTTCTATGCCGGACAGATGCTCAAGCCACCGCACCCTGCGGCCTGGCTTGCCTATGCGCTGGCGATGACCATCAACCCGAACAACCACGCCCTGGATGGCGGGCCCGAGGCCTCGTTCATGGAGAAGGAGGTCATCCGCCGTTTCGTAGAAATGGTCGGTTTTCCGGAAGAAACCCTCGGCCATCTGACCAGCAGCGGGACCATTGCCAACCTGGAGGCACTCTGGGTGGCCCGGGAACTTCATCCGGATCGCCCCGTAGCCGTTTCGGCACAGGCCCATTATACCCACAAGAGGATGGGAGAGGTGCTGCGCCATCCGGTCATGCTGCTTCCGGAGGATGCAAACGGACAGCCGGATCCGTCGCGCCTGCCTTCGGGTGCCACTTTACCGGGTACCGTGGTGGTCACCATGGGGACCACCGGCACGGGACGCGTGGAGCCGTTGCACCGTATTTTGCCCTGGGCCCGGGAAAACGGGGTCAGGGTGCACGTGGATGCCGCCTATGGAGGATTTTTCCATCTGCTGCGCGGTTCGGACCTGCTGGACCGCAAACCCTGGGAGGTGCTTTCGCAGGTGGACAGCATGGTCATCGACCCGCACAAGCACGGCCTCCAGCCATATGGTTGCGGTACTGTACTCTTTCGTGACCCCTCCGTCGGAAAGCTGTACCGGCACGACTCCCCCTACACCTATTTCACATCCGATGAGCTCCACCTCGGCGAGATCAGCCTGGAATGCTCCCGTGCCGGTGCCGCCGCCGTGGCCCTGTGGTTTACCCTGCAACTCCTGATGCCCGATGGTTCGCCTGGCCCGGCCAAGGGAAGTCCGGGTGCTCCTGACCTGCTCACACGGATCCTTGCCGATTGCAGAAGGGCCGCCCTGCGGTTCCATGAGGAACTTGAGCGGTCAGATCGCTTCCAGCCCGTCATGAAACCCGAACTGGATATCGTAACCTGGGTTCCGGTCATCCGTAATCCCACTTTTTCTGCCATAAGCAGGGCATCGGAGAACATACTCAAGCTGGGGATGGATGCGGCTTCCGTCAGGGACAGGCTTTACCTGAGTACCCTGACACTCAGCAGGGAGGATGCGGCCAGATGGCTTCCGCATATCACGCCCGACACGGATCGGGTAAAGGTGCTTCGCAGTGTGCTGATGAAACCGGAGCATCTGGATGCCGTTCCGGATCTGATGGGACGTCTCAACCGGTTGCATGAACTGAGCCGGGCCAGATAGCAAAAAAAAAGCCGCAGGATGTGCTCCTGCGGCTTACGTAATTGCAACCGGTTTGCCCGGAGATCAGATGTCGAACTTGACACCCTGGGCAAGCGGCATTTCGGTGCCCCAGTTGATGGTGTTGGTCTGCTGGCGCATGTAAAACTTCCACGCATCAGATCCGGACTCACGACCGCCGCCGGTCTCCTTCTCCCCGCCAAATGCACCGCCAATCTCGGCACCGCTGGTTCCGATATTGACGTTGGCAATACCGCAATCGGACCCAATGGCACTGAGGAAGCGCTCGGCTTCACGCATGTTCAGCGTGAAGATGGACGAGCTGAGGCCCTGTGGTACGTCATTGTGTTTTTCGATCGCCTCGTCGAACGTCTCGTAGCGGATCAGGTAGAGGATCGGTGCGAATGTCTCTTCCTGAACGATCGGGTACTCGTTTTCGGCGAGGCATAGAGCGGGTCTCACATAGTTACGGCCGGGAACGCCCTCCGTGATCGGTTCGCCGCCGAACAGGACTTCCCCTCCCTGGTCTTTGAGCGATTTCAGCGCTTTCTGCATGGCCTCGACAGCGCCGTAGTCGATCATCGGTCCGACCATTGTCTTCTCATCAAACGGATCGCCCACGGTGATCTTTTTGTACACTTCAATAAGGCGCTTTTTCACCTGGTCGAAGATCGAGGACTGGACGATCAGGCGGCGCGTTGACGTGCAGCGCTGTCCTGCCGTTCCGACTGCCCCGAACACGGTTGCCCGGACGGCCATTTCGATATCGGCATGTTCGGAAATGATGATGGCGTTGTTTCCGCCTAGCTCCAGGATGGATTTTCCGAGGCGGGCGGACACCTGGGGACCGACTTTCTGTCCCATGGACGTGGAGCCGGTTGCAGATATCAGCGGGATCCGCTTGTCGAGTGCCATTTTTTCGCCGATTACACGGTCGGTCGTGATCAGGTTGAAGACGGCTTCTGGCATGTCGTTCTTGCGCATCACTTCGGCCGCCAGTTTCTGGCAGGCAAGTGCGGTGAGCGGGGTCTTGCTGGAAGATTTCCAGACAATCACGTCACCACAGACAGCAGCGATCATGGCATTCCAGCTCCAGACGGCTACCGGGAAATTGAAGGAAGAGATCACACCAACGATACCAAGCGGATGGTACTGATCGAAAAGCCGGTGCTGCGGCCTTTCCGATTGCATCGTGAAACCGTACAGCTGACGTGAGAGTCCGACCGAAAAATCACAGATGTCGATCATCTCCTGCACCTCACCGAGTCCTTCCTGGAGGATCTTTCCGTTTTCCAGTGTGACCAGGCGTCCCAGGTCCTCTTTGTTCTCACGCAGCGCCTCACCGATCTGCCGGACGATCTCCCCGCGCTTGGGTGCAGGCACCTGACGCCACTCATGGAATGCTTCCTGTGCTGCCTGGATCACTTCTTCATACTGATCTTCCGAGGTCCAGCTGATTTCTGCTATGACACTGTCATCGATCGGCGATGTGCTTTTGATACGTTCCCTGTGCTCCCATCCGTAGCTTTTTGTTCCGATCCACGTGCCATCGTTAACGGCACCAATGCCGAGTCGCTCTAATAAGCCCATAATTTTTCCTGTAATTTTTGGTTTGAACGGCGAATAATATCCGGTTTTTTCCGCAAGGCGGCTTTCCCGGATAACCTACTTCAAAAAATTGGAAACAGCAATATTCAAGGGGCTACTTTGCCGGGATATCAGGTGAATTTCCGGGTGGAGTTACCGGTGGGTGCAGGTGCACCGATCAGAAGCTGAACACAGCCCTGACTTCCAGGTTGGGATAGGTGCGGGTGCTGCTCCGTCGTTCCTCGCGACGGAAAGCCGGTGCGATATCCTCCGGATAGGAGAGGTACAGCCGGCGGCGTATCTCCTGGCGCTGCATCCACCCGGTGATGATCAGCCGGTTGCCGGAATAAAATCGCAGGTTGATGTCCACGCTGGGACCGTACTGGCGGGTCAGCTGCAGTCCGGGAGCTGAACGAGTGACCGGCCGTGTTCCGATTTCATCGGTCACTTCGGCTGTGATGCTGGCCAGAGGAAGGAAATCGCGCCGGAGGAACAGGCGTCCGCCGACACCGATCCGGTGTGGACCTGATTGGCGATAGACCATGGCTTCCATGTCGTAGGTGATCAGGGTGTCCGTTGGGGTCTCCTGGAAGGAATCCCAGAAAAGCCGTCCGATCCGCAGTTCGCTGCGCGCTCCGCTCAGGTCAAGCTGCCACCCCTCGCTGATGTCAATGGAAGCATCTGACCGGAAGGCATACTCCCGGGAGGACTGGTCGTTTTTGGGCCGTCCTTCCAACTGAAAATCTTCGACGGTGTAGTTGGCCCTGACCAGGAATGTGCTGCGCAGCTCCAGCCGGTCATGCGGCATCCACCTTACCGCTGGCGCCAGGCGGATGGTCCGTCGCCAGTTGTTCTCGATACTGCGCGCTGCGGAAAGATAGACGTAATGTGTCGCTTCGCCGCCGGCTCGCAGACTGACATCAAAGTATGGTGAAAAAACATGGCGGTTGGTGATCAGCACCTGGTAGCCGAGTTCATCGCGGTCATCCAGGTTGATCTCAGGAGTATCATAACGAAGGATTCCGGTTTGGGCATAGATAAGGAGTTCGTTCCGGTCCGAAAGCCGGAGGCGGTTCTGTGTGAACAGCTCCAACCGGCTTTGGTCGGAGTTGGAATTCCTGAGAACTTCGTTCTGCCGGATGACCTGATCCTCCGGCAGGCCCGCCGTGTTGATGAGCCGGGAGCCGCGGTTGATGTAGGCCAGGTTCAATCCCAGGGCAAGGCGGCTGCGGCGGTGCGTGTAATCGGCAAGAGTGCGAAGAAGCAGCTCCCGCCGCTGGGTCCGGGTATCAAAGATCGTCTCTTCTGTCTCCTCAGAGATCGGCCGGCTTTCAACCATCCTGGTATTGCTCAGGGTGTACAGGTCAATTTGCAGCCCCATGGCTTCAGAAACGGGGACGCGGATCATCAGGTCCAGTGCGGTGGTGTCGCTTCGGATGGATTCGATGATGTTGGTGAGTCCACGGTTGAAAAAACTGCTGGGCTGGTAGCTTTCCCGGATCCCGCGGGAAAGCGACAGGTCGCCGCGCATCAGGAAGTCCTCATAGCGATATTCGTTGCCGGATTGAAGCCGGTATGTGGAGTACTTGCGCGGACTGATATCGGCAAAATGTGCTTCCGCCGTGGGGTGGATGATGAAGTCGCCGGCCCGGATGGGCCTGCTTCTCGCCCGGAACACGCCCGACCAGCCCTGGTCCAGTTTGTCACTGCGCCGGTCGCTCATGAAACCGCCCAGAAGTGAGAGCTCTAACTCCTTGTGCGGATTATACATGATACCGGCATGACCGGTTTCCTGGCGGAGGTTCGTAGTGGTGAAACTGTAGGAATGCACTTCCCCGATGACAGCCCAATCTTTTCGTATCCACTGACGCATTTCGAGCCGTAGCTGGTTCTCGTCCTGGATGTTCTGGGCCCTGCCATCGGACAGGTACATGCGCGACCGGAACTCATTGTCCATGTACAGCCGGAATCGGTGGTACTCCACATCAATGTCCCCGCGGTATTGCCAGCGCATGGCATCGAGTTGCCGGTTGAAATAGGTTTCCCCGCCAACACCGAATGGCAGTGTCTGGCCGGACGCGGTCATGGAGCCCAGCATGACCACTAAAAGTGTGACCAGAAAGAGAGTGCGTCGTGACATGGCCGAAAAAGCCATCCTTTGGCACATCCGGACCGAACAAAAACCCGTGCGGACCGACCCGTATCCCGGCACGCCGGCGTCCAGCCGTATGCCGGCCCGGATCCGTCTTTTGGTTTTGATTGGTTTACCGATGTGCATCCGTGTTGTGGGCATCTCTGTAAATGGGAGTCTGCTTGCAAATATGTCCATTTTTTTCGGAAAAATTTGATGTTTTTTTACCATCTTTCTGATTCGAACCGACATTTCGCTATACTCGCAACTATGGACATATCCGGTAGTTTATCAAAAAACCAGATTCAGGCGTTGCGTTTGCTGCGCAAGCGCTCTGAGCGTTATGCACAGGGACGGTTCGTGGTCGAGGGAGAGCGGACAGTCATGCAGGTGCTGCAGAACCGTGTTCTGGATGTGCTGTTCCTGGTTGTCTCAGCGGAATACCTGGAGGAATTGAAGAATAGCGGGACGGATACAGCGGATGAAATGGAGCGCGATCAGACCGGCGGGACGGAAGATAACCAGGGTTCAGGATCCCGTTCCGAATCTCCACCGACTGTAGATTTGACAGGATTCGGACCGGTGTATCATGTATCAGCGCGGATTTTCGGACAAATTTCCGATACAGACAATGCTCAGGGAATCCTGGCCGTATGCCGTTTGCCGGATCCGCAGACAACGGATGCCTTGCTTGACCGAACCGGTATCATTTTCGCCACTGACCGGATCCGGGATCCCGGCAATCTTGGCACGATGATCAGGACGGCCACATGGTTCGGACTGACAGGTTTGGTGTTTTCAGCAGGGACGACCGACCTGTTTCATCCAAAGGTTGTACGGAGTACGGCCGGTGCCACGGGAGTGTTGCCATGGCTTGCAACAGAACTGCAACCGTTCCTTGAGGAGGCAGCAGCAAGGGGATGGAAAGTAAATTTGTTGGAAAGTGGACCCGGATCGAAGTCCTATCTCACGGTTCCGCCCTCCGGACGGGATATACTGGTTGTCGGCAATGAAGCCATGGGCTTGTCCGGGGAAATCCGGAGTTCTCAATTTCAGCGGTTGCGCATTGATCCCGCACAGGGATCAGGCGATGCCGGTTTCATAGAGAGTCTCAATGCTTCGGTTGCGTCAGCCATCGTGATGGCCCGATTTTCCTCTGCGACCGGCAGCAGTCCGGCCCCGTTTTCCTGAAGAAAACCCCGGGCCTGCAGGGCATTCCGGATTATGTCGAGCAGTCACAAAGGCACGGCCAGCACCGCAACGGCACGATCCGATCTGCGCCTGTTGCCGGAGGCGTTATATGCTTCAAAATGGATGATGTAGATGCCGGCCCTGTTCATGATACCGCGATCTGAACGTCCGTCCCAGATCAGCTTCCCGGACCGACCGGCGGCAATACCATCGGCGAGTGTCCGTATGTGCCGCCCCTGACGGTCGAATACCCGGGCATGGATCATGTAATCCGGGCTGTCAAGCTCGTAATGGATGACAAGGTGATCATTGTTACCGTCACCGTTTGGGGAAAACGGGTTCGGTGTCAGCAGCAGGCCAGCCGCCGGGGCCACTCCTGCCGGTACCATGGACGTATTGGAATAGCCCGGGGTGCCTCCGTCGGGGGAGGCACTGGATGTCCAGTTGCGGCGATCACCTGT
>SKWQ01000261.1 GCA_007128855.1 Balneolales bacterium | reverse complement strand
TCGATTTCGAAAGCGGCATCGGCAAATACAAGTTCCGTACCGATTTCAGCGGTTACCGTCCAGTCAGCCTCGAGAACCTGATCGACTTCCAGTCCGTTGGCGTCCAGCAAAGCGTCAATGGCTTCGATGGTAAGCGTGATCTGATTGGCGTTGCCGTTGTTGTCTGCGGGCAGACTTACAACCGGTTCTGTGAAATCGCCACCTCGTGCATCAAGATGCCAGGTGAATTGCAGAAATTCATCCACGGTGGCTGTTGGTCTTTCCCAAGTGATAATAACCTCATCCAGGGGAGCGCCTTCGACCGTGAGTTCCGCTCCGTTGTCAGGTGTCAGTAGAGCGAATGGTCCGATCTCAACATCAACTTCCTCAAGGAGATCGTAATGTGCCGCAAAAAGCCTTGCAGCCCCATCTCTTTCATCGGCGATTCCAAACAGGTTAACCACACCCTGCGGGATGGGCTGTCCGATCACATCGGAGTCACCCAGATGGGTCCGGAATGTTACCGGCGAGGTTACGGTCGGATCGATGATGCCGTAATTGGTGGAAGAAGAGAAGTTGCCTTCCTGTTGGAAGAGAACATTAACCACGCGCATCAACCGCGGTTCGCCTACATACTCCAGATCGGCAAGTGTGGTTTCCCAGTAGGGAAGGTCGTTTTCGGAGGAACTGGGGTCGAAATCCTCCAGGGGAACCAGCTGCGGTGTTCCGCCAAATTCTCCGTAACGGAAGAAAAAGCCGGTAACGCCATCACCACGTGACAGTCCTGAAAGTACGCCGTTGTTGTCATCCACCAGTACAGCACCGGTTGCATCAGAAAGGTAGTGCTGGTTGCGGAAGTTTGGCGCCACGAACGTGACGATCACTTCATTGGCCAGGATGGCTTCATCACCAACCTCGGCGTTTTCGAGCATCTCTGCAATGGTTGCATATTCCGCGAAATCCGGGGCTTCGATAACATATTGGGCTTCGGTCACGGTACTGTAAACATCGTCAGCCCGCGCAACTGCCTTCAGGGTAACGTCAGCATCAACAAGCACAGGTTGTGTGTACTCGGTAGCTGCTGAGGAGGGCTCGCTTCCGTCATCCGTGTAGAAGATGGATGCATCGGAGTTCGGTGCGCTCAGGTAGACAGTGACATCGTCAATGTAGGTGTCGCCGGGCGGGAAGAACGCCGGAGGCATGACGATGAAATCATCGGATTCGAAGGTGATGCTGACTCCATCGATCTGGAGGTGATCCCTTGTGTCGGCAGTGTTCCTCACGGAGAAAATCAACTGGACATCATCGACTGCTGTGCCATAGTTGAAGGTGAACTCCAGCTCCTGCCAGTCATCACTGTCAACGACCGTATATGAAGAATAGCCAGAGTAATTGCCATCACGATAGAAAGCGTTCCGGATTTCACCGGAGCCACGTACCTGGTAGCGAACGGTATATTCTGTATCAGCCTCTATGCTGAGCGGCTGGGTCGTAAAGCGAGCATGAGTGCCGCTTGTCCGGATCAATTGCACGGCATAGTCACCAATGTATGAAGCGGTGCTATATTGCTGAACACCGGAAGCGGGGATATTTGTCGTGGATCCGAACCAGCCAAGAGGCCTGTCGTTGACCCATGTTGCAAAATCACCGTTGTGGGCAATATTGATGTCGTAGGGATCTGCTTCTTGGAGGTTAATGGAATAACTTCCGACTCCTCTGCCGGAGGCCATTACGTACGCATCAAATCCGTCATCGGTGCGATTGAAATGCAGGTCACCCAGGGCGGCAAATCCAAGTCCGGCTCCGAGAGAAGGAGTGTTGGCAATAAGTTCTGCCTGTGCAACATCACCGTCAACGACACGAACGAGATGCGCATAGCTGTTTGCCCGGTTGATTGCTGCGATGTAGTCATTTCCTTCGTATGTACCAATAAACTGGACATTAAATGTTCCGGTTGGCAATACGTCGTTTGATATGGATCCGATTTCGGTGCCATCGGCATTCATTTTGAATACGGAACGGCCGTCAGCAGTCCAGTAGAATGGCTCGGAACCGGGGAGTGCTGCAGATGCATTCGGGTTGGTTCCGATGTCACTGACCATGAAGATCTCGGCATCGTCATCAAAATTTTGACCGGGTCCTGTTTGGGTGAAGCGCAAAATGGCTTCTTGCTGCGGATCATCCGTAGCGGCAGGAGTACTTGCTACGTACAGGGTGGCTGTTCCATCCTCAAAGTTGCCAGTGATATTGGCAATACGTGCATAACGCCAACCCTCACCTTCTATTCGAGCATCCTCCAGTACGAGCGTGGGGGAATCATCGTTTATGTCGTCAAACATCTGCACACGAAATGCACCATGTGCTGCGACCTCCGAATAGTTGGTCACAAAAATTTTGTTGTCCTCACTTACGATGACGTCACTTACACGGAATGTTCCACCGCTGTCATCATAGTTTGACAAATCAAGTTCACCGGCGTCAGCCCCAGTCTCAGCATTGATAATGCGAACATTCCAGTAGGCACCACCAGCCCATGGTGATGTTGAGGATGCAACGAGCAAATAGCTCTCGCCATTGTGCTCAACGTACGCCATTCCTCGCTGGTTTCCATCAAACCAGTCCGGTGCATTCACTTCTGCGGAGGATCGTTCCCAATTTCTCAAAAACTCAGCATCCTGAGCATAAGATTGGGAGAACCCCGTCAACAGTAGAGCGATTGCTAGCATGGAACCTGTAACAGGTCGTAGCGTTCTACTTATCATATTGACTCCATTTATTTATTATTGATCATTTCGGACAAACAGCATTGTGTCATTTGCCTCGTTAAGTATAGCTAATTTATATCTCTTCAGAAAGCAGGTGAAAGGGCATAATCATTTGATAATATTGTCCCTGAAAGCGCTTTTTTGAAAAAGCATACTCCTGTCAATGTACTGAATAATTAACGAGTGTTGCAACTCGAATGAGCGTGAAAACAGGGATAAAAAAAGCAGATTTTCGCCTTTGCTGAATGTGCCCCAGGAATTGAAACGGAAATGTATCAATTGGCGCATCTGGCGCTTCCCACGCTTATTTCAGCTTTACCGGATTCAGTCCCTGCAAATCTTCCGGCACGAATCGCCGCCCCTCCCGGATCATCTCGCCGTCCAGCAGGACATCGGCCCCGATGCACACCAGGTCCCAGTG
>SKWQ01000258.1 GCA_007128855.1 Balneolales bacterium | reverse complement strand
GCACGCAGAGTGATCGATGCTGCAGGGCTCATCGTCACACCAGGTTTTATCGATCCGCATACCCATGCCGCGGGCGGACTCGCAACGGCCGAACTGAGCCAAGCCCGTCCCTTGCTCGCTCAGGGCATAACCACGATACTGGCCAACCCCGACGGAGGCGGACCTGCGGACCTGGAGGCGCAACGCTTTGCCTTGCTGGAGCACGGACTTGGTGTACATGTCGGCCAGTTCATCCCCCACGGTTCCGTCCGCAGGCAGGTCATGGGCACCGACAACCGGCATGCCACAGCCGAAGAGCTGGACAAGATGAAATCACTGGTGCGGCAAGGCATGGAGCACGGTGCCTTCGGGCTGTCAACCGGTATATTCTACGTTCCGGGAAGCTATGCACCGACCGAAGAATACATCGAATTGAACCGGATCGTTGCAGAATTTGACGGTGTGCACCAGAGCCACATCCGCGACGAATCCGACTATACCGTCGGCGTTGTGGCCGCCGTCGACGAGATCATAGATATCACCCGCCAGACCGGTGTTACCGGAATCGTTACGCATATCAAGGCGCTGGGCCCTGCGGTCTGGGGCGCCTCCGGTGAGATTAACCGTAACATAGCCCTGGCGCGCTCCGAAGGGCTGCCCATATTCACCGACCAGTACCCCTATTCGGCATCCGCCACCAGCATGATGGCCTCGCTGATTCCCGCCCGGGCGCGTGAGGGCGGCGATGAGGCATTCAGGCAACGGTTGGCCGACGCCGACGGGCGCGAGCACATCCTGCAGGGGATCACCGAAAACCTGGAGCGCCGCGGCGGGGCCGCACGGCTGCAGTACCGGCGTTTTGCCCCCGATCCATCCGTGGAAGGACGCGTCCTGGCCGACGTCGCCGCCGAGCGCAGTCTGCCCCCCGAACAACTCATCCTCACACAGATCGAAAAGGGCAACCCCGGACTGGTCTCGTTCAACATGCACGACGACGATGTCCGGGCATTCATGGTGCAGCCCTGGAACATGACCTCCTCCGACGGCGGCTACGTCTCTTTTGGAAGCGGTGTCCCCCATCCACGCAACTACGGCTCCTTCCCACGAAAAATCCGCAAATACGTATTTGAAGAAGAGCTGATGTCACTGGAGGATGCGGTCCGGAGCATGACCTCGCTCACCGCCGGGGTTTTCGGGCTGCACGACCGCGGGCTGCTGCGACCGGGCATGGCTGCCGACATCGCCATCTTCGACCCGGATGCCATCACCGACCGGGCCACCTATCGGGATCCGCATCAATACTCCGACGGCATGGTTTGGGTCATCGTCAACGGTGGCATCGCCGTCGAAAACGGAGAATTCACCGGCGATCACCACGGGGAGGTAATCACAAAGCCCCGCTACCGGTAACAGAAACCAGCTCCTGGTTGGCAAACGGCCGTTTGTGGTAGACCGTTTCGAAATTGCGCAGCATCCGGTCCCGGACTTCCAGCGGGTCCCTCTCATACATCTTCTTCCAGCAGATAACAAGGTCCCCGGCACTACGGATCTGCCAGATGTAATGACCGCCCCATCGGCCGACCATCTCCCCCCGGCCAACTTTCACAAATTTGCTGATGCGCGAACGCAAATTCTCTTTACTCTGCTTGCCGGTCACACGGCTGCTGCCTCCGGCCTTGCCGATAAAAAGCACCGGAGTATCATCCACCCAGCACTTTTCCAACTGTTCCAGCGGCACATTGGGATCTCCGCCACGCAATGGTCCCGCCACACCGGTTTCCACAAATTCCGGGGGACCCATGCCCGTGTAGAGCACCAGGTAGACCCCTTTGACAGGTGGTACACCGGAAGTATCGAGCCACAACTCCCTGATGTTTTGAAAACCGGTGAAACCGGCAACTTTGATTTGGTCGACGTTTTCAAATAACATAGCTACACCTCCATGTTTGGTTGCAGGATGCAGGTACTACGTCTTCGCCCCAGTTACAGCATCAGATAGCGCTGAATGAATTTCCAGATGAGCCAGATGACAATGATTGCCAAAAGTATGTCGAATATCTCCCGAAGCATGGTCACCCCCGGTGATGTTTTGATGGCATTGCGTTGCAATGTCTGATTGCATATCTGTTGTCAGACTACGTAATCCTGAGGATACTTCCAAGTATTTCCGGGTTCAGGGTGGCCAGGATGGTGGAAAAATGGTATCATCGGCAGTATTGCATGCTTCGGGATGAGGGACCCGCTGACGAAGTGATGCCGGTCCGGAGGACCGCTCCCGGGCTGAGACAACATTTTTCGAACATAATTTCACTGCCATGAATCGCATCGGCCTGCTGCCACGGCTTATTATCGGAATCATTACGGGTATCCTCGTCGGGTTGTTTCTGCCGGAATGGATCGGACGCATCCTCTATACCTTCACGCACTTTTTTGGAGAATTCCTGGGGTTTGTGGTACCGCTGATCATCGTCGGCTTCATTGCGGCAGGCATCGCTGAACTGGGTGCCAAGGCCGGTAAACTGCTTGCCGGAACGGCCGGACTGGCCTACGCTTCCACCCTTGCCGCCGGAATCGCCGCCTATTTCATTGCCGCTGCCATCATTCCACTGCTGATCTCTCACGGCGACGCGGGTGACCCGGGAGCCACCGGTCTCCTGCCCTACATCGAAATCAGCTTTCCTCCCATCATGGGTGTGATGACCGCACTGGTTACGGCATTCGTGTTTGGCCTGGGCATCAACACCGTCCGGCACGAGAAAACCCGTTCGGTCATGTTTGAGTTCGTGGAGGAGTTCCGGACGATCATCGTCCTGGTTATCGTGAAGGTGATCATCCCGTTACTGCCGATTCACATAGCCGGAATCTTCGCCAACATGGCGGCAACGGGCGAGGCATTCCAGACCCTGTCGGTGTTTGGACAGGTCTTTATTTTGATTGTGCTGATGCATCTGGCGTATCTGGTGACTCAGTTCTCCATTGCCGGGGCACGCACCGGAAGGAATCCGTTCCGCGCACTCAAAAACATGAGTCCCGCCTACACCACGGCCCTGGGCACCATGTCCAGTGCCGCAACCATCCCGGTCACCCTTCAAAGCGTCAAATCCAATGGCGTGAAAGAGCGTGTGGCGGAATTTGTAGTGCCATTGCTGGCCACCATACACCTGGCCGGCAGCACCATTACGCTCGTCGCATGCTCTG
>SKWQ01000099.1 GCA_007128855.1 Balneolales bacterium | reverse complement strand
GTTCCGTTGGTTCCGTTGCCATCCAGCTGATGGGGATTCCTGATGCCGATCCCGATCTCCCGTATCCGTTCCAGCGACGGATTCCCCCTGATGGCAATGATGGTACCCGGAGGCGCATCCTGCACAAGGTCTGTCCGCTCGTACAGCTCGCTTTCATCCACGCCGGCCAGGTTCCGGGCCTGTTTGAGTGCGTTCATGGATGCCAGCACCAGGTTCACACTATTCGAGTCGGGCAGCCAGATACGGTCGGTTTCGCTGCGAAGGACCGATGCGTCCGGGTTCTGGGCCAGCGGTGTGAAGTCAAACGTGGGATCGGTGGGTGTGACCGGCTGGCGGTACTCATAATAGTTATTGGTCAGATCGTTGCCCAGGCGGATGACCACCTCCGCATCAGTGCGGCGCTCGTATCCCTCACCATGCACGAACATACGCAGATTGGAGTAGTTAAGCAGGTTGAGTCCGGTGGGATAGAGCCGCTGGATCATCCGGTATTCGCCTGACCGCAGGTCGTCCACGCGCATCGAAAGGGACTGTTCATTGGCCAGGATGTTCTCCTGCTGTCCGCGCTGCACCGACCGGATCGCACCGTTGGGAATGCGGTACGGGATGGGCTGGCGGTTGGAGTTTTCCTCGATGTTGATCGTGGAGATATCGAACACGGTATTGGGATGCCCCTCAAGGGAGAGCTGCTCGAACTCCCTCCACTGGTTCCCGACCAGCTCAAAGGTGGCGAAGCGCATGGTGAACGGCTCACGATATCCGCTCATCCAGAACCGGATATGCTGCACCCGCTCCAGGTCCTCGATGGCGCCTACCTGCCTGGCGACATCCCGCAACGGTATGCGGACCAAGTACCAGCGATCCGTCGGCTGGTCCCCTTCCACCTTGTCGACGATGTAGCTTTGACCGATCTGGAGGGAGTTTTCATCGGCCGGATTCAGCGGGATCTCGAACTGGAAATAGGAATTGGAGGTCTGAACCGTTGCCGGGTTCACAAGGCCCTCCGTGTCCGGACGGTTGGTAATGGCCCTGGAATCGCCCCTGGTAAGCGAATTCCCTTCCAGAAAGCCGTACATCCGGTGAAACCGCTCGTGCAGCGGCCGGTCGCTTACCAACGGATCGTTGAAGTAGTAATACCGGTCGTTTGATGGATCGGAAAGGATCTGCTGCAGGACGTCCGGCTGGTCGGCATACAGCAACTCCATCATCTCAAGCCAGTCGGCAAAAAGCTGCTGCTCGGTGAAGTCGCCATCGGTGCTGTGCACGCCGTCAAGCCCCACATCCTCGCGCTCCTGCGTCTCGACCGAGAATTGGCCGGTCAGGTTGGTCACCTCCCTGATGAGCCGGGAGCGGCCGACACCGTCCAATCTCACATTGTCCCGGTCAATGGCGCGGGCAAGGCCATCCTCGGTGTTCAGGATGTTGTTCGGGATCACGTCCTCGGATACCAGACCCAGGTCGATGTAGATCTTGCCGCTGTAGTCAGCCGGATTGGCGCTGCCCGGCGGGGCGCCATCGGGCAGCAGCGGCTGTACCCAGAACTCGAGAAATTCGATGTTGTTCTGCCGGAGGTTGTCCAGCCCGCTCGGAAGCACCGCCGTCATTCCGCCCCAGGTGTCTTCCGGACGGATTTCGAGCAGGTCGCGCAGGTTGGGGTTGTAGTTGTAGGGTCCCCGCTTCCTGGGATCGTAGTGGATGTCGAGGGTCTGCAGGCGGTCTTCCTGGCGAAGCACCTCCCGGTTGGGAAATACGTCGGAAACCGAAATGGGAAGGCTCTCAGGAGTGCGTGCGGCGTCAGTGATGCGGCTGATGTTGACCGGGATCATGTACCACGAAAATTTGCCCCTCATGTCGGATCGCGCCACACGGGCATCGGTACTGTTATCCTCCACATCCATGTCAAAATCGTAACCGGGTACGGCATGCGGGGCGGCGGCCAGGTTCCATCTGCCCGGACTCAGGAAGTTGATGCTGGTCTTGGAGCCCTCGAAATCGTCGATAAACGAGAGTCCGCGCTCCTCATCGGCATAGAGTTCACCCCGGTCCATGGCCCTGGAAACCGCACGCGTCTGGGCCACATCGGGCCTGAGCTGGGCAAATTCACCGCTGATACGGATGTCGGAATCGGCACGGGTCTGCAACAGGGGCAGCCAGTTGATGGCCCGGGTCATCCATGGCGCGTCAAATTCCGCAGAGCCGTCAAAACCGATGATGGAGTTGTTGATCGGTTCGTCACCCACGGGGATCTTGTCCTGAAGCGGACGCTCGCGGAGTGTGAACCAGGTGCTTCCGAAGCGTATGTTGTCATTCACACGGTACTCGGCGCGCAGTCCGGCAAAGGTGGTCTGCTGGATCTGGAGCATCTGGTTGCTCTCATAGTCGATGACGATTTCCTGGCCGGTCTGCAGATAGCGGCTGTTGGTAATGACGATATTGCCGATGTTGTAGTCCACCTCGTAATCCACCCCCTGGGAAAGCTCCACACCGTTGGCTCGGACCCTGACGGAACCTTCTACCAGGGCAAACCCGAGATTGTAGCTGTCCTGCACCATCCCCTGGCTGATCCCGGTGATCATGAAGAGGTTGTTTCGTCCGATCTGCCGGGCGTTTTGCTGCGTGTTGGTGTAGAGTTCCGGGAATGCGTACCGGTCGATGTTCTCCTCGATCTGTGCCTGGGGAAGGGCGCTTGCCTCGTAGATATCGATGATACGCTGACCGAACGGTTCCAGATAGGGGAAAATGATGCGTCCGCGCACGGCATCCAGGGTCCCGGTACCGAAGTCGATCTGGTTGTTGGGAGTGGGCTGCTGCTGCGAGTTTACCCGGTCCAGGCCGAGATCCTGCATGAGCACGTTGCCGAGGCCGGGCAGGTTGGTCTGGGCCGTGTTGGCACCGTCGAACACGATCTCGGCATCAAAGTTGTCGGGGCTCAGTCCGCTAGCATTGAGGTTGTAGATGTTCCTCATGGTCAGGACCCAGGCGGAACTGCTTGAGGTCACGTAGGACGGCCTGAGCAGCTTGAGGAAGAGCCGCCGGCTGTCGCCGGTGGCTCTGTCACCCACACGTACGATACTGCCATCCACATCGCGGTAGGTGTAGGCAATGGCAAGAGCCTGATTGGCGCCGAGACGCGACTCAAGAGACAGATAACCGTACGTTTCATTGATGAAATAGTCCCTGCCCTCTTCCAGCAGTTCGAAGTTCCCTTCCACGAATTCATCTGCCGAAACGCCGAAATCCGATGCCGACGGTGTTTCGCCGGGATCGCGGAACTGGTCGAGAAGCGCCGGGTCAAACATGTCGCCGTCCTGATTTGGCCGCAGGAACCGGTCGCCCTGCTGCACCACACCGAGGTCCACCAGCGCCGCGGCGCGTACCTGGTTTGGCCGCTCCTGGGAGGATGTATTCAGGACATAAACCTCCATCTCGAGGATCTGGAACATCTGCGTCGCGGTAACGGGGTCGGACATCGCGTTCTCGAACTCCTGCCGGGCGTAAAAATCAAGGAAAAAGTGGCGGTCGTTGTCATAGGATGCAGGTCGTATCTCGAACCGGCTCTCCTGGGCGCCACCGGTGATGGTCTGCGTGTTGCCCTGTCCCTCCTGCTGAGAGATGACGGATGTAAGGGTGAGCGGACCGAATTTGGCCTCTGATTTGATGCCGAAGAGCGCGCTTCCGCCCCTGATCAGCGAGTTGCCTGTCTGCATGGAGACGTTCCCCATCTCGATGCTCTGCAGGATCTCGTCCTCATACCCCTGGTACCGGATGCTCAGCCGGTTCTCGAAATCAAAGGTCCGTTCGGTATCCCAGTCGGTCCGGATGGTCAGTTTGTCGCCGATGGTTCCCTGGATGTTCAACCGCAGGTTCTGCTCGAAAGTGGGGTTGACGGTGCGCTGCTGATCCGGCGGCAGGGACGGGTTTTCTGTTTCCTGGATAGATGCACCCACGCTCATGTTGGCCGTTCCCGTAACACGCAGGTTCACTTCCGGCCGACCGAAGATGGTGGTGAAGGCGGACCTTTCGCCCACCGGAAGGTCAAGGGTGAAGTCGAGCAGACCCCGTCGGACATCGCGCTGGCGCCGGTTCTCCTCGACCAGCCTTCTCCAGTTGGACTGAATCCTGTCCCGGAAGCTGAGCTCGGAAAAGGTGGCGAAATCCATTCTTGTGACAAATCCGGCAGGCACGTCGTTGATGGTGCGCCGGGCCGAATAGTGGTCCAGGGAGTCTAGCGTGATCTCTACCTGGTCGGCCGGAATCCGGATCTCCACCAGCTGTGAGCGTCTGCGCGGGAAAGGACTGGTCATATACCCTGTGCGGGGACCCGGGAAGCGGAGGGTATCGGCCCGTGGTGTACCGGCTTCCACATCCACCCCCATCTGTGCCATGGTCGCGGGATTGATCCTGCTGTCGGCGGGCGGTCCGGAGAGCGTGTCCGGTTCCTGGGCGGATGCCGGCAGGGGCATGCACAGTACAGCCAACAAAAGCACGAAGCCTGTCAATCCAGTTCGAACCGATACAAATTGCAAGGAGAAAGCTCTTTTTAGACCCGGTTACAAAAAAATGTGGTAAGTTTGCACGAACGGTAGCGAATGGGTAATAGGCCGGAAGATTGATTTATATCGGTTAACTGAATATAGAATTACAAATTATAGCCCACGGGAGAAGGAATCAATGCCTGAATGCGAAAAAGTTGGCGGGAATCGACAGAATTATCCTATTTTTTCGTTATTCAGAAAAACCGACTCGAAATGCTAACGTACCCAATGGTCTTTTATTCAATTAATGGTGTTGGAATTTCTTAAAAAACTGGCTCCCGGAAGCATTGAGCGCGACCTGCTTAAAAGGCATGTAGGGCCGTTCGTATTCTGTTTCTTCACCATCATGTTCCTGTTGCTGATGCAGTTCCTGATCCAGTTCATGGATCACCTGATCGGCAAGGGCATCCCCCTGACCGTGATCCTGGAACTCATCATGGTGAATCTGGCCTACATGGTGGTTCTGGCCGTGCCCATGACCATTCTGGCGGCCACGCTCATGGCATACGGCAAGTTTTCCGAACAGAACGAGTACACCGCCGTCCGCGCCGCCGGTGTGCATCCGTTCCGGATCCTGCGTCCGTCCCTGCTCATGGCGCTCATTTTTACCGTCTTCCTCGGCTGGTTCTCCAACGAGGTGCTGCCGGAAGCCAACTACAAGGCCCGGGCGCTGTTCCTCGACATCCGCATGAAAAAGCCCGGCTTCGACCTGCAGGAAAACATCTTCTACGAGGGGATCTCCGGCTATACGTTCCTGGTGAGGGAGATGCCGGCCGACAGCGACTCGCTCTACGACGTGACCCTTTTCCAGAACCCGGAACAGGGTCGCGACCGGGCCGTCATCAAGGCCGGCCGGGGTTTCCTGGAGAGCGACGAGCGGCACATGAGCCTGACCCTGCACCTGTTCGACGGTACCATCATGCGGTATCTGCAGCGGGGACGCAGCTCCTCCAGCATCATCCACGAGGAGACGGCATTTGACTCCTACCGCATCAGCTTCGACCTTTCGGACTTGACCTTTTCCCGCACAAATCCCGAAGACCGGCGCCGGGACGGACGTTCGATGCGGGCCCAGGCCATGCTGGCCGTGGTGGATTCCCTCAGGAGCGACATCGAGCGGGAGACCACCCATTTCAAGCACTCCCTGCACCAGTCCCATGTCACCCTCCTGCGGGAGGACGACATCTCCCCACCTGCCGGTACGGCGGACCGGGACAGCGAATACCTGATGCGCAGCGATGATTATACCGAAACCATCGAGGCGTCGGTCACCCGGCGGGCCCGGGAGGATGATTTTCCACCAGAGGAGGTCCCGTACCAGGCGCTGACCCTGCTCGAAACCCTGCAGGACCAGCGCGAAGTGGCACTCCGCGCATCCACCCAGATGAGAAACACCCAGGTGGCCATCGACAATCTGCTCAACAACCTGCGCTGGCGGGAAGAGCGCATTGCCCGGTTCATGGTCGAGGTCCACAAGAAAGCTTCCATACCCGTCGGGTGCATCCTTTTCGCCATGATCGGGGCGCCGCTCGGACTGCTGGTCAGGAAAGGGCACATGGGCATCCATGCCATCATCAGCACGGTCCTGTTCACCTACTACTGGATCAGCATCATCCAGGGCGAGAAGATGGCCGACCGCATGTTCGTCTCGCCGTTCATGGGCATGTGGTTCGGAAACATGACCATCGCCGTGGCCGGCTTTATGCTGATGTACCTTGTCATAATCCGCAGGTGACCCACGTGACCGCATCCGGAAACAACACATGCTGAAGACCTTCGACAAATTCATTTTCACGCGTCTGCTGGTACTGACCGGCTTCGTCACCGGTCTGCTGATCTTCATCTTCATCATCATCGATTTCTCGGAGAACAGCGGGGATTTCACCGACCGCGGCGCCACGCTGGGCGAGATCTGGTACGATTACTACCTGAACTACATCCCCGAAATGATCCGGCTGGTCTCACCGGTGGCCGTCTTTGCCTCCTGCCTGTGGCTGACCGGGCAGATGGCCAACCGGCTGGAGATCGTGGCGCTCAGGGCAGCCGGCATCAGCCTGTACCGGCTCATGGCGCCCTACCTCGTGTTTGCCATCATCGTTGCGGCCTGCATCAGCTACCTGGATGGCTATGTGGTGCCGAAATCCAATGCGATACGGGCGGATTTCGAGCAAAAATTCATCATGAAGCGGACTGAGCGCATCGACCGGAACCGGATCTACCGTCAGGAATCGCCCGACCGGCTGATGCTGGTCAACTACTTCGACATACGCCAGAACATCGGCTACCGCGTGACCTTCTACACCTTCGATGACAAGAAACTGGTGGAAACGATGGAACTGGGACGCATGGCATGGGAGCCCGAAAAGCAAAAGTGGGAACTGATCAACGGGACCATCAAGCGGTACAACGAGCGGGGATATGAAAAAATAACGTTTGACCGGCGCGACACCACCCTCAACCTGTATCCGCGCGATTTCGGTCGCACCTCGTCCGACGTCTACCAGCTCACCTATCCAGAGATCCGCGACTACCTGGCGTCCATCGAACGCAGCGGGGCCGGCGGCATCGCCATGCCCACTGTCCAGTTCTACGGAAAGCTTACTTACCCCTTCGCCATCATTACGGTCACCATCATCGGTGTGGCCATCGCATCGGTCAGGCGGCGGGGCGGCCGCGGGGTGCACATTGCGGCCGGACTGGTGATCAGCTTTCTCTACCTTGCGCTCATGAAGCTGTTCGAACCCTTCGGATACAGCGGGGCCCTGGACCCCGTGCACGCTGCCGTTGTGCCGCACATCATCTTTTTCGTGGTAGCGATGCTGCTCTTGTTCACTGCAAGGAAGTGAGTTCCTGGTGGATGCGGTTCTCGCCCGCGCACCGGAAAGTTCCTGGTGGATGCGGGACCAATTTGGATGCGGGATTTTGCCGGAATACGGTATACTACCGAAAACGGCATCATCCGGATGCTAAATTCTGTTGGATGCGGGGTCCTCGAGGATGCGGCCGGTTCACGCCTCGGGCAACGGGCCCCGGAAGCTGATCGCCTGCTGGGGGTCGGCTTTCCCGCGCGTCTGGATCTCTCCGTGCAGCTCCTCATAGCGGCGGATATTGTCCTGAAGCGCCTTTGAGAAGCGTTTTGCATGTTCGGGCGTCAGCACCATGCGCTTCATCACCCTGGCCTTGGTGAGCCCGGGCATGATGGCGATGAAATCGAAGACAAATTCAGAGGGGGAATGCGTGATCATCACCAGATTGGAATAGGTACCCGGCGCTTCCTCCTTTGTCAGTTCAATTTCCATTTTCTTTTCTTTGCTCTTGTCCATAATACTTTCTCTTGTTTGGTGATGTGGGTTTGTGTTGCCTGCGCTTATTCCCGGGAACTGTCTCTGGATTCGGCCAGCGCGTAAATAAGGTCGCTCCGGGTTACAATGGTATGGCGCCCGTCATCCAGCCGCACCATGACCGCTGCAGGCCCGTCCGACAACATGCGTGATATCTGATCGATTTTCAAGTCCATGGCCACAACGGGAAACGGTTCGTCCATGACGGATCCTACCTTCCGGGTTCGGGCGTCCGCAGATTCCATCAGCAGCGAGAGGATCCGGTTCTCCGTGAGACTGCCCACGATGTCATCTCCCAAAGCGACGGGAAGCTGCGAAATGTTGTGTCGGTTCATCAGTTTGATGGCCTGCTCCAGGGTCTCTTCCCGGTCCACGGTGATCAATTCGCGCTCGCCCATCCCGCGGAGCGTGATCACCTCCTCGAGTTCCGGACGGTGTTCTTCCTCCAGGAATCCGTTGGTGCGCATCCACTCGTCGCTGTAGAACTTGGATACGTAGCGCGTGCCACTGTCCGGCAGCAGGATCACCACGACATCGTCCTCCTTGAGCGGGTTCTTTTTGATGTACTGCTGCGCCCCCCAGACCGCCGATCCGCACGAACCGCCGACGAACAGTCCCTCCCGGCGGGCGAGTTTGCGGGTGGTTACGAACGCCTCGCGATCCGGGCACTGGATGATCTCGTCGATAAGGTCAAAATCCACATTGGCCGGGATGATGTCCTCGCCGATACCTTCGGTCAGGTACGGGGCGATGTGGCGTTTGTCGAAATTCCCGGTCTCGAAATAGGATTTGAAAATGGAACCGACCGAATCCACCCCGATGATGACAATGTCGGGGTTCTTCTCCTTCAGGTATTGCGCCGCGCCGCTGATGGTGCCGCCGGTGCCGATTCCGGCCACGAAATGCGTCACCTTGCCTTCGGTCTGTTCCCAGATTTCGGGACCTGTGGTCTCGTAGTGGGACTGCCGGTTGCTCAGATTGTTGTACTGATCGGGGTAGAACGAGTTGGGGATCTCCTCGCTGAGCCGCCTGGCCACCGAGTAGTAGCTGCGCGGGTCGTCCGGTTCCACGTTGGTCGGACAGATCTGTACCTCGCAGCCCAGGGCGCGCAGCAGGTTGACCTTCTCCATGCTCTGTTTGTCCGTGGTGGTGAAAACGCACTTGTACCCTTTCACGGCAGCCACCAGCGCCAGGCCCATGCCGGTGTTGCCGGATGTGCCCTCGATGATGGTTCCGCCCGGTTTGAGCTTGCCGCTTTTTTCCGCGTCCTCGATCATTTTCAGGGCGATGCGGTCCTTGACGCTGTGCCCCGGATTGAAATACTCTACTTTGGCGAGCAGCGTGCCCGGCTGCCCTTTGTTGACGGTTTGCAATCGGACCAGCGGCGTGTTGCCTACGGTCTCAATGATGGAACTGTACCACATGGTTACTGCGTTTTAAAATGTGTTGTTATTTGTCAGGCCTGACCGGAATTGTCTGACCGGACCGGAAGTGTGACCTTATCTTCAGACGGCTGGAAACGGCCTGTCACCAACCCTGTTGCGCCGCTGATGTTTCTGACAGCGAAAGATACTATATTGTGACGTTATTATTAACAATTAAGCACTTGCATATGTTTCTCCCCAAACGAAAACCCGCTGACTATGATTGCGGACTGAATCTGGACCTGATGATCGAAGCCGTCCCGCGCATCGCGGATGAGCAGCGACGCATTGAATATGCCAAGCGGATCGTGGGCCTGATCAAACAAAGCCATATCAGCTGGGTGGATGAAAACGGTTGCAGCGAAGAGGCGTGGAACCAATTCTTCAAACTGGCTGATTATGATCCCAGGGACTACGGGATCCGGAATCCTTACGAGGTCGGCGAAGTAGACGATGCCATCTGACACTGCGTTTCCCAGCATATCCTCGAATTTCCCTGCTTCCCGCATTTCTTTGCAACCCCCCGCAATACCAGTACCACGCCATGTCCGGGCATAACGAGAAAATCTCAACTGCTCCTGCAACATTTATGGAATCCCTTGTGGAATCCGGGCAATTCGTGCGTTTTTTCGAAGCCACCCGGTTGCAGCGGGATTCGGGATACCTGACGCTCTGCATTCCGTTCGAAAACATCGATCCGCTTGCCGTACTGGAGCTGAACGGTGATTCCAACGGCACGCGTTTTTTCTGGGAGCGCCCGGATCACGAAATGGCCGTGGCGGCCGGCAACCGTGTAGCGCTGATCAAAAACTCGGGCAACGACCGGTTCGGGAAGGTCTCCGCACAGGCCCGGAAGCTTCTGGCCAGGGTGAGCCATTTCAGTGAAATCAACCACAGCATGGCGGGGGCGCACCTCGTTGGCGGGTTTTCGTTCTTCGATCAGCCGCTCTCAGGCGCATGGAGCCCGCTCGGAAACGCCTCCTTTTTCCTGCCGGAATGGTTCCTGGTCCGGGACGGACAGTTTTCCATGATCAACATCACCCGGCCCTGGAATGAAAAGGACTCGCTGGATCAGGTCCGTGACTGGTTCAGCAACTGGATCCGCGATTTCATCGAACGGCTGAGCGCCAATCTGGAGCGAAGCCACATTCTGCAGGATGATACCGGATCCGGCAGGACCGTCACCCGGATGGAATCGCACCACGACCGGATGCGATGGATCAACAACGTGCAGATGGCCCGTGACGGCATCCGCAACAAACTTTACCGCAAGATCGTCATTGCCCGGGACCTGCGCCTGCGGACCGAAAACAAGGTATCCAGCACAAAACTGGTCCATTTTCTTCGTAAGGAATACCCATCCTGCTACTCATTCATGTACCAGCTCAACGGCGAGGCTACTTTCCTGGGCAGCACGCCCGAGAAGCTGCTTTCGCTGCAGTCACAGTACGTGAAAACCGAGGCGCTGGCCGGTAGCATGCCGCGTGGGATCACCGCCACGCAGGATGCCATCAACGAAAAGAAACTGCTGGAAAGCACCAAGGATCGGGAAGAGCACGCTTATGTGCTGGATTCGATCATGGAAAAACTGCATCAGATCACCGATTCGCTGGAGTATGCCCCGAGTCCGGTCATAAAGAAGTACGCCAATGTGCAGCATCTCTGCACCCCGGTGGCCGCATCGCTGTCCAGCGAAATGAACGCCGTGGACATCGTCGAGCGGCTGCATCCCACCCCGGCCGTGGGCGGATATCCGGAATCCGGCGCCCTGCACCACATCCAGGAGCTGGAGCAGTTCGAGCGCGGATGGTACGCCGGACCCATCGGATGGTTCAACACCAACCGTCGCGCCGAGTTCTCCGTGGCCATCCGCAGTGGCCTGATCCGCCGAAAGCACATCCAGTTCTTCGCCGGATGCGGCATCGTCGAGAACTCCGATCCCGAAGCCGAGTGGGAAGAGACGCGGCTCAAATTCCTTCCCATGCAAAAAGGACTGGAATATGCCACCGAGTGACCGCGCCGCACTGTCCCTGAAATGGTGTTTTAATCTGGCGGATGCGCTCTGGCGCCACGGCGTACGCAAGGCGTTCATCAGTCCCGGTTCCCGCTCCACCCCGCTTACCCTTGCCCTGGTGCACCACCACGGCATACGGTGCCACTCGGTGCTCGACGAGCGTTCGGCGGCATACATGGCGCTTGGCGCAGGTAAAGTACCCGCTTCCTTGCCTGCACCCGCCCTGTTTGTGTGCACCTCCGGCACGGCTGTAGCCAACGCGCTGCCGGCAGTAGTGGAAGCGCGCATGTCGGGCACGCCGCTCATTGTGCTTTCGGCTGACCGTCCCCCCGCCCTGCGGGCCACAGGCGCATCGCAGACCATCGACCAGATCAAGCTGTTCGGCGACTATCCGGTCTTCTTTTTCGATGCCGGCGAACCGGTGGCTGCCGACGGGGATTTCCGCCGCATCGCACGGCTCGGATGGCAGGCCGTGCACTACGCGGTGAGCCGGCGCGGACCCGTCCACCTGAACCTGCCCTTCCGCAAACCGCTGGAGCCCGACGCCGAAACGATCGCGCAGTTCCGGGAGCAGTACCAGAAGGATGC
>SKWQ01000206.1 GCA_007128855.1 Balneolales bacterium | reverse complement strand
AATAGAACAAGGCCAACTACCAGCAACATGATGACCCTGGTACGAAATGGTAAAATTGAAAGGGGCTCACATAAAAGCAGGTACACTATAACCTGATAAACCACAAGGTATGCCAATATTTCATAGATCTTGCGATCTCTGAACAAGTCGACACCATATCTGTATCCAACTACTGCTACGATCAGATAAATCCCCCCCGCGATCAATAAAATCTTCGAAGACTGGCTCATGCAAGATTACAATTAAATGATGAATAGATTCCCAACTCTGGAAAACCCTCATTTAATGCGGTTATCATTCATGTCTTACAAAACTCGTAAAAGCTATGAAATCAGCCTAAGCCACACAAGTGTTGAGAATCATACCGATATTTGATTCGAATATTCGGCGAATCTATTGCATCAGCCAGATATATTTGAACCAAAACTGCCAGTGCAGCCGGAGATTAGTAACGCTCATTCCACTGCTTAACTACGATGCGTCAGCCTGTTTATCCAGCTATTACAACGTACGTATAAAAAAAATTAAAATTTTTTTGTAAGGTTTCCCGACTATCGTTGTCTATAAGATATGGATCAAGAAGCCAAAATAGGATATCTCTGTTTCAAAGCTGTACGCAATCAGCTCACCCTGGAGTAGAGGGCGAGCTGTTGCGTCTTGCAATGCTTGATCCCGAGATACTGGACCTTCTTGAGACGGAGTGGCTGCTGCATCACATGGGCGAATCAAAGAGACCTGAAGAAGATTCCTCTTGAAAAGCACATCCCCGTTCGCCCTTTAAATTCTTCCGGATATTCCTTATATTGTGTAAATATATACTTTAGCAAAGTATGGCAGATGACCGGTAACAGACGTTCCCGGTCGCATTTTATTACTATTAGACTGTAGCGGACATCGGTTACTACCCCTGATAACATTTCGCAACGGACCTGTACAGCGCGGCACCAGTACAAATATCATCTGCCCGACAACAACGGACTTGTGGAGACCATCACCGCATCCACCCGTACCTTACCTGATTTCAACTGATACCCCGGCATGACCCCTGAGAATGCTCAAAACAACGCCCCGGACAGGAGTGTCCGTGACGATATCCGGCAATACCTCGAAGAACTGAAACAGTCCGGCACCCCCGCCGACCCCGCTCTGGTCAGCCGGCTGCAGCAATGGCACGACCGCATCCGGGATGAGGAGGACTCGGAATCCAGCCCCGTTTTCCAGCTCCGGGAACGCATGAAGGAGATTTCGTGCCTCTACGCGGTCATCGATGCGTTGCAGACCTCCCGCCCCGACCTGAAATACGAAGAGGCGCTCCGTAAAGTGCTCCTGGTGGTCCCCGAAGGCCTGCGACACCCCGAACGGTGCGGTGTGGGTCTGCGGCTGCGTGAAAAGTGGTACACCACGTCCGGCTTCGCGGCATCGGAACGCAACATGGTTGCCGCCTGCAATGCACGGGACGGGGTGCCGATAGAACTGCACGTTAGCCAGCACACCGGCAGCGCGGATGCCACCGGACCGCTGTTCCTGAAAGAGGAGCAGCAGCTGATGGAGAAGATCGTGCGGCTCGTCCGGCGGTTTTACCATCACCAGCTCAATGTGTCCAACCTGGCCGACCGCGAGGAGCAGTTCCGGACCACCATCTACAGCATCGGCGACGGTGTGATCACCACGGACCGCAACGGCAAGGTGGACAAGATGAACCCGGTGGCCGAAGAGATGACCGGCTGGACCGAGACCGAGGCCCGCGGCAACCCCATCGACCGGATCTTCCGCATCATCAACGAGGATACCCGGCAGCCCGTGGAGAACCCGGTGCAAAAGGTGCTGAAACACGGGGCTACCGTGGGCCTGGCCAACCACACCCTGCTGCTGTCCCGCGACGGCCGCGAGATACCCATTACCGACAGCGGCGCCCCCATCAAAAACGAAAGCGGGGCCACCAACGGCGTGGTGATGGTATTCCAGGACCAGACGGAGGAGCGCGACATCCGGAGAAAGATGGATGAGAGCGAGAAGAAATTCCGCGCCATCGTGGAGCACGCCCCCGGGCCGATCGCCATCATCACGGAGCGGCGCTATGCCTATGTCAATCCGGCGGCCCTGGCGCTGTACGGTGCCGAGGGGCACGGAGAACTGACCGGATCGCCTGTCACCGACCGCATCCACCCCAATTTCCACGATGTGATCGACGAGCGCATTCGCCTGCTGATGGACGAAGGGGGCAAGAATCGGACCGAACCGAGCAAGCAGATCCACCTGAAGCTGGACGGCAGCCAGGTCTGGGTCGAGGTCGTCTGTTCGCCGATCATCTATGGGGGCAGCAAAAGCATCCTGATCTTCCTGCGTGACATTACCCGTAACGTCGAGTACGAGAAAATGATCCGGCAGAACCTGAAGGAGAAGGAGGTGATGCTGGCCGAGATCCACCACCGGGTCAAGAACAACCTGGCCGTGATCTCCGGGCTGCTGGAGCTGGAGGCCGGCCATGCGGACAGTCCCGAACTGGTGAATGTGCTGCGAAAGGCGGAGAACCGGGTGCGCTCCATGGCGCTCATCCACGAGAAGCTTTACCAGTCCAATTCCCTTGCCGATGTGGATTTCGCGTCCTACATCACCGAGCTGGCGGAGTTTGTGAAAAACCATTTCCGGAAGAGGAACCAGGACGTGGAGTTCCGATTTGACCTGGAACCGGTGGCCCTGGACGTCACCCGCGCCGTCCCGTGCGGCATCATCATCAACGAGATCCTCACCAACGGCCTGAAATATGCGTTCAACGGGGTTGGCGGGGGGAACATCACGCTCACCCTGAGTGAACATGACGGGGAGGTGCTGCTCGGCTACCGCGATGACGGCACGGGCATGCCGGGGCAGATGCTGGATCAGATCCGCAACGGGCAGACCGGCACGCTGGGCATGGAGCTGGTCACGGCGCTCACGCGGCAGCTCAAAGGGGAGATCGATTTCCGCAACGAGGGCGGGACGCGGATCGATCTGCGGTTCCGGAAGGAAACGGTATAACCCCGCCTAGCGCACCGCCCGGCGCGGGATGGCCGTCGGCAGCCTGCTCACCAGCTCGTTGTTGATGGAATTGGCAATTTCGGCGAAGGATGTGATCGTGATCGTGTTGTTCCCCTGCTTGCCGATGAGCACCACATCGTCCCCGACCTGCACATCCGGGATGTGGCTCACATCCACCATGAACACGTTCATGTT
>SKWQ01000130.1 GCA_007128855.1 Balneolales bacterium | reverse complement strand
CTCACCATCCGCCTGGACCGCCCGTTCCTGTTCTTCATCCGCGAAAACAGCAGCAACACCATCTTATTCATGGGTAAATATGCAGGATAAACCACTCCCGGGAGCCCGACTGATCTTTCTCCTGATCTCCTCACTCATTACATTGATCGTCATTTTGCTGGCAGGTTGACACGCCCGGCTATATGAACAGTTTGGCCGGTGCTGCCAGTCTTGTCCAGCCGGGTGGATGCGCCCGGCCCGGCCGCAACTGATTCAGTCCAGATCCTCGCTTTTCAGAAGCACATCGCCGAAGGCACTGTCTTTCGAGGCGAGCACCAGTACTGTAGTCGGCAATCCCTCCAGGTTTTTATGCAGATTGTAATAGTATTCGGCAAATTTCTCACCGGGCTCAGCCATCCCCATGAAGATCAGATCGGCGTCAGAAGAACTTTCAGCAAGGATATCCTTGAACTCACGCCCTTCTGCCAATAGCACATGGATCTTTGCGGTAATCCGGATGCGCCGCAGGATGTTTTCCAGGTTCTGCCTTGCCCGTTCTGCGCCCTTTCTGTCATTGACAACCATCTTTATACGCAGCAAGGCATTCCTCCACCGCTGGCTGCTTTTCAGCAGATGCGCCAGGATCATCAGCAACCCGCCATTTCCCTGCAAACCGCCCCACCAGACATCAATGATCTTGCGCTCTCCGAACAGTTTTTCCTTGTTGTCATGCACTATGACCACATTGCGGTTCAGATCGTGAAATGTGGCAATGATATGGCTGTAATGATCGATCGATGCTTCGTTCTCGGTATCCCCCATGACGATCGTATTAGGAACCAGCTCCCCGAGTCCGTACGATTCCGCCATCCTGGCCATGCCTTTGTACGGGTCGGAAGCGGTAGTCACCCTCACAAGGCACTGGATCCCTTTTTTGGCCATACTTTCCCTGATCTGCTTCTCCAGTGCTTTCTTACGGCCCAAACCCATTTCGCTGCTTTTCAGGATGGATGAGAGTGTGAGGATACCCCGGTTGAGGGTAATGGAAGAAGCAAATTCCACAAGATGAAACCGACGCGACGGAGCTCCGGTAAACACCAGCGGATGGGGCCGCCATGTTTTGGCATCCTCTTCCACCCTGATGCGCATGAGTCCGGCACGGATCAGCGCCATCCAGAGGCCGCGGCGTACATCCCCCCAGGCTGTTCTGAGCTCACGGCTTCGCAGCCATATGAACACAGTCGCTACAAAAATCAGGGCAATGACGGTCGCCAGGGCATTTATGAGGAACATCACGATCATACATCCGATCGCACCCAGCATCGAAAAACTCCAGTGGACCCGGAACTTCGGACGGAAGGACGGGCTGTTGAGCAGGCGCTCGATGCCGGCGGTGAGATTCAATACTCCATACGTCGTAAGGAAAAACATGGTCAGGATAGGAGCTATCACATTGAGGCTTCCAAAGAATACGGCCGTCAATGCCACCACCATGGTCAGCAATGTACCAATGCGCGGAATATCGTCCTTCCCTTCACCCCGGCCGAGCCAGCGCATCCAGCGTGGAAGGACACCGTCCCTGGCCAATGCCTGCAGGACCCGCGGTGCACCGAGGATGCTTCCGACCGCACTGGACAGGGTTGCGCCCCAGACGCCGATCAGGATGGCATCACCCCACCAGGCCATTTCCCTCATGATAAGCGGATTATCGATCAGCGCAGCGGCATCAGCCCGGCCGGCAAGCAGCACGGGCAAGGTCATGTAGATCACATATCCCACTCCAATGGCCGCAAAGGTACCCAGGGGAATTGATTTCGTGGGATTTTTCAGGTCACCTGACATGTTCACGCCCGCCATGATACCGGTCACCGCCGGAAAAAAGACGGCAAACACGATCCAGAAACCTTCCGATTGCCGTTCCGCGGCCTGTATCGTTTCCGGATCTGAAGGTTCGACCGGGCCGCCAAGGACAAATGACACAAGCGAAATGACGATGCCGAACATAATAAAATACTGTGCCCGGATAGCCACCCTGGCCGAGATGAGCGCCAGTCCGGCCACGGCGATGGTGGTAGCAAGCCCAACGGCCCGGAAATTGAGCTGCGGGAAGACACTTACCATACTTTCTGCGAAACCCACCGTATAAAGGGCCACGGACAGTGCCTGGGCCACATAGAGCGGAATGCCGATAGCACCGCCCGATTCGATACCGAGCGAACGGCTGATCATGTAGTAGGCCCCGCCGGTGCGCACCCGCTGATCCGTGGCAATGGCGGCTATGGACATGGCCGTCAGGAACGTGATGCTGGTGGACAGGGTCACGATAACAAGTGTACCTGTAAGACCCACATTCCCCACGACCCAGCCAAAACGCAGGTACATGATGACGCCAAGAATGGTGAGCACGGAGGGTGTAAAAACCCCTCCGAACGTTCCCAGTCCCCCTTCTGCCGATGGTATTACCTGTTCGCTGACAGTATTGTTTTTATTGTTCAGGGCCTTCACGTGACAGATATCATTTATGCATGGCTGCTTATTTCATCCCACCGCCCATAATAAGAAAGCATCCGTTGCAAACCCAAAAGGATAACTGCATTAGCCGGGAACGGCGTGCGAATTTTTAAAAAGAAATGAATATATATTCGCGCAACCTTTTATATTGGATTGGAAACCCGCAATTATTGGCGCGGGGTTTTCGCAAGTTGCAGGTACTTCCACCAACCGGGATTCAGATCCGGTCTGGAAACCCCTGATCGAGATTATTTCAGACGGGAAGCAACGTACTATCATTTCGACTTTAAGGAGAGTTATGAAAAAAAAGAAACACGCTTTCAAACCGGAAAGCCTGATGATGTCCTATGGTTACAAGCCATCCCTTTCCGAAGGCGCCATCAAGTCCCCCATATTCCTGACATCCACCTTTGTTTTCAAAACGGCCGAAGAGGGCAAGGCATTCTTTGAAGTGGCGTATGGTCTCCGGGAACAGTACCCCGACGAGGAGCCCGGCCTGATCTACAGCCGCATCAACAACCCGGATCTTGAGATCCTGGAGGATCGCCTGACGCTGTGGGACAAGGCCGAGGACTGTGCGGTTTTTGAAAGCGGCATGTCTGCCATCACCACCGTCCTGCTGGAGTTCCTCAAGCCCGGCGACCTGCTCCTGCACAGCATCCCGCTTTATGGCGGCACCGACCACTTCATCCACCATTTCCTTCCCAAAATCGGGGTACACACGGTCGGCTTCAAACCGCATCAACGCAGGAAGGAAATAGAACAGATCCTGGATGATACAGGCAAAGCCGACCGCCTGGCCATGATCTTCATCGAAACCCCGGCCAACCCAACCAATGCGCTGATCGATATCGCCTGCTGCAAGAAGATCGCCGACACCAGAAGCTCGGCCGATAAAAAGGTCTACCTTGCCGTCGACAATACCTTCATGGGCCCGATCTGGCAGCAGCCGCTCAAGCATGGGGCCGATTTCTCCATCTATTCCGCCACCAAGTACATAGGCGGACACAGCGACCTGATCGCCGGCGCATGCTGCGGAAGCAACGAGGTCATTACACGGGTGAAATTCCTGCGCACCCTTCTGGGCAACATGGCATCACCTCACACCGGCTGGCTGCTGATGAGAAGTCTGGAAACCCTGAAGGTGCGCATGGAAAAGCAGGCAAAGAATGCCAGGCGCGTCGCCGAATTCCTTGACAACCATCCCAAGGTGGAAAAGGTGTACTACCTCGGGCTGATCAAACCCGGAACCCGGGCACATGAAATCTTCGAGCGTCAGTACAAATCCACCGGGGCCATGGTCTCCTTCGACATCAAAGGCGGGGAGGCCGAGGCGTTCCGGTTCATCAATGCGCTCAAACTGATCAAGCTGGCCGTGAGTCTGGGCGGCACGGAGTCCCTGGTGGAACACCCGGCCACCATGACCCATGCCGGGGTGGACAAGGCGCATCTTGCGGAGGTTTCCGTCACCGACAAGCTGGTGCGATTGTCCATCGGCGTCGAGCACTACAAGGATCTGCTTTGGGACATGGAACAGGCACTGGAGCAGGTTTAGACCAGTTGCGCATCCAGCAGGTGCTGCAGGCGGGCGGCGAAGAGGGCCGGACGTTCCATGGTCAGGATCACGGGAGTTTTGCGTCCGTCAAGCACCAGACGCACCGTGGCGTCTTCGAGCGACAGTAACACATCCAGGATGCGGTTGAGCCGGTAGTCGCGTGAGCCTTCGGCGACAATCAGGATCCTCTTGCCGGTGAGGCAGATGGTACCGTCCATCTCGATTTCGAATCCGACATATTTGTGCCGCACTCGGTCGATGGTCCGGTACTGCTGCACCTTCTCTTTCAGCAGCCGTCCGGGCACTGCCGCATAGCACTTCTCGCCGCCCGTCAGACGTACCGGCGGTTCCGTTTCTTCGGGAAAAGATTCGGTCTCCCTGCGGATCTCGGCCAGAATGGCAAGGGTGTCAAGCTCTTCCCCGATCTGCTGGTCCCCGAGACCCAGCCGTTTTGCCAGGTCACGAAGATGCCGTTCGTCTTTCTCCGTTAGCGAATGGTCACGCGCCAGTGATTCAAACCGCCGCTGAAACAGGGCGATGTGCAGTTCTTCGATCTCTGCCCGGGTCAGCGCGGATTGACGCTCGAATTGCCCGATAAGCGATTCCGGGATGCGGTCCGGTTTTTCTGCAAAAGCCTCTTCCAATTCATATCCACCATGGAAGTCAAACCATTTGCGCCAGGTTCCCGTAAGTCGGGTTGCCTGTTGCAGCAACGAATTGATCTTTTCATGCCGTGGTTTTTCCCTGATCAGTTCCTGTCGCATGGCATCCAGCAGCTCGGCGGCCTGTCTGTTTTTGTGGCCGACATAGAAATGGCTGCCCAGGGAAAAGGCCAGCAGAGCAAGTCCTGCAGCCGCGACCACCCCGCCGAACAGGCCCAAAGCAGTGCCCAGCAAAAGCAGCAGACCGGGCAGGCCGGCAAAATACAGCAGACGCTCTGTTTGTGGAAGGTCGGGCGCGGGAAACGGATCGGGGCGCCGGATGCGCACGGGAGAGGGAAAGGTTGATCCCGTATCCACAAAGACCTCGACTGTTCCTCCGCCGGTGCTGAGATTGTCGGTTTGTGGCGAAATCGAGGCTGCAGACCGTGATTCCATGACAGATGGTGAGCGCCCTTTGCCTGTCCGGGCATATTTCCGGTAGTAGAGTCCGCTGCGTCCACCATGAACATAGGCGCCCCTTGGGCTCATACCGACCCGCGCACCAGTGATGCCGCCCGAGACCCCCACGCCGCCCTTCGACAGGTTGAGCCGGACCGGTCCGAAATTGAATCCCTTTCTCAGATAAAAAGCCATGTAGCGTCAGTCTTTAATTACTTCCACAGGGTTTAGGCGCAATGCCTTGATTGCGGGATAGATTGCGGCAAGGATGGCCGTGAATGACACCAGCAGAATGGTCGTGATATAGTCACCGGAGGCGGCAATGGGATAGACCACGGCATCATAGCCGAACTCGGCCATCGATTCGCCGCCGACGCTGGTCATATCCAGCCCTTTTCTGGCCAGGTAGTTGACGCTGATGTGAGCGATGACGAGTCCGGCCACAGCGCCCGTGAGCGTAAGAATAACGGATTCCAGCATGATCATCAAAAATATCCGGATTTTGCTCATACCGACAGCCATGAGCATGCCCAGCTCGCGCATCCGTTCGAAAATGGCCATCAGCATGGTGTTCAGGATCCCGAAGGCCAGCGCCAGCATGATCACGACCATGATGTAGAAGGTCATGGATCCGCCCATGTCGGTGATGTACCTGAGCTCGGGCGACAGCTCGTACCACGTCTCGGCGGCAATACCGTCAAACTGCCGGTTCAGGTCCGCCGCCAGGGCGTTGCTCAGGGATTCATCGTGCAGGATGATAGCTATTTCATGCCAGATGGTCTGCTCCGTCAGCAGTGTGTTCAGATCCCGGGCCCGCACGAACACATGGCGCTCATCGTACGGGTTGGATGCGGTCCTGAACAGACCGGCAATGTTGAATGACCCGGAGGTGATATGGTTGTCCAGATCCTGGAATGAGAGGACTACCCTGTTTCCGATACCGACATTGAGCTTCTCCGCAAGCTCTTCCCCCAGAAGAATCGGGTTGCGCATACCGGCATCCAGATATTCTCCTTGCGTCAGGTTTTCATGAAATGTGGTCGTCCGGGGTTCCTTATGGCTGTCAATGCCGCGGATCTGCACGCCCGACGAGGTGAGCGGGGACTGGATCATCGCATCGGAGAGCGTGCGCGGTGTGAAATTTCGAACACGGTCATCCTGCTCCAGAAAGCGCATCAGGTCATCGGCACGGTCGATATGCATCGCGGACTCCCTTTCCGCAAGGAACTCCGGATGGTGGATCTGTACATGGGTGAGTTCTTCCAGTATCATATTGTCGAACCGCTGCTTCACCCAGCCGTTGGCCATGGCTGAAACCATGATGCCCGCCCAGAGTCCGGCTATGATAGCACCCAGCAGCACCCCGCTTCTGGCCGGATGCCGCCAGATATTCCGCCACGATATGGTCAGCAGCATGTTCATGTCAGTTCCTTGCCGAATCGAGGATGTTCAGGGTGAAGATCTTGATGCCGGGATACAGGCAGATCACGGTGGCCAGGAGAAAAATGATCATCCCCTGCCAGAGAAAGATATCCGGGGCCAGTGCCGCGGGCATAATGGGCTCAATCCCCCATTCCTGTACTATCGCCTCCACATCATCGCCCAGACGGATCGGGTTGTAATGAAAATAGAGTATGACAAAAAAGCCCAGGACGAATCCGGCCAGCACGCCAAGCACACTGATGAAGAACGTTTCAATGAAAACGACCAGCGCCAGTCTCAGGCGGTGCATGCCGACCGACAGCAGGATTCCGAACTCGCGGATCCGTTCCAGGGTCATGGTCAGGATGGTGCCGAAAATCCCGAAGCCGATGACCACATAGAGGATGATCATCATCACGCGCGTACTGGCCCGGTCAAAGGCCAGCGCTTCCAGGAGCTCAGGCATCATTTCCGGCCAGGTCAGCACGCGCAGCTCATCATTGTCAAACCCGCTCCGCAGCTTCTCCGCAACCGGCCCGGTGTGGCGCACGTGGTCCGGGGTGACCAGCAGTGCCGTAATGTGATCCTCGGCCGATAGCAGCCACTGCGCATCGGGCAGGGACAAGTAGACGATCTGGTTGTTCATCTCCCTGAGCGGATGCCGGATAAGTCCCGCCACCTCAAACTTCCCGGCGGCCGTCATGCCGAACCGACCCTGTCCCAGCAACACCAGCGTATCACCCACGGCCAGATCCAGCCGGTCGGCCAGACCGCCACCAAGCACGGCCGATCCGTCACCCGGTTCAAAAAAGCGGCCATTCACGAGCCGGTCTTCCAGGTCATTGAGCCGGTTCTCGCTGGCAAGGTCGGTCCCCATGACAATGGCGCCACGGGTCTGCTCCTCACCGGCGGCCAGCATAAAGGTCTCTATCCTCGGGATGGAGAAGGCAATTCGTTGCACGTCATCCCCAATCCACTCACTGATGTTATTTTGGTAGAAAAAGGCATTGTCGAGTGACGGCTCGTTCTTGTACCGGTAGTCCTGAACCTGCATGTACCCGGTGTGGAAACGGGTCATGTTGTCGATCATCAGGTCGTGTGCCCCGCGCTCGATGGATTCCACGAAGAGGGCAAAGACCACGGCGAACATGATGGAGGATACGGTGATCATCGTGCGCCGTTTGTTGCGCCAGATATTTCGCCATGCCAGTTTAAGGTATAGTGACATGCCTCCCCTCACCGCACGCGGCGCATGTTCTGCTCCCCGGGTGACCAGGTGCGCATGGTGACTTCACGTGTATTGCGGGGACGCTCAATATTCATGATCATAACGGCAAAACTGCCTGTTTTTTAACTATCTGGTTGTACCACGTAAACCTTGTAAATAAGCACAAAGCGGAAAGAAATCCGTGCAACTTTGGAATATCCGCAACGTATTACGGACGCAGCAGCAAGGAACTCCGCAAGACCATCAACGGCCTCCCAACTGCCAACCCCTTGCAACTCATTATCAGTTAGAACATTACAGGAAATACTCCAAAAAAACCAAATTATTGTATCAGGTACCACCTATGAAAGCACATTTTTATTCCAGGACAGTATGGAGAATGGCCGCCTTGGCACTGGCATGCGTCGCACTGGCGGCATTGCCTCAGCAAAAAGCCGCGGCACAGCAGACCCAGACCCTTTTCAGCGGTGACGTTTCCCATGGTGGATTCGGTGGCCCGGTCATCCGTTTCGGCAGCCTGGACGGCGACCTGGCCCTGTGGCTGGGCGGACGCGGCGGCTGGATCATCAACTTTTCCAACCAGCACAGTATTTCGCTTGGCGGGGGTGGATACGGACTGGTCACCGAACACCGTCTGCCCCAGCCATTCGATCCGGAACGAAAAGAGCTTGCCGGCATCGGATACGGCGGATTCGAGGTTGAGTATACGAACCGGACCTACCGTCTGGTGCACATGACCGCATCCACCCTGATCGGAGCGGGAGGCATCACCATACGCGAAGATACCCTGGATATGGAGATCGATGACCGGGAGGCCGAACCCTTTTTCGTGATCGAGCCCGGGGTGCACGCCGAGCTTAACGTCACCAGCTTTTTCCGGATTTCCGGTGGCCTGACATACCGGTTCACCAGCGGAATCGACTACGGCGGATACAGCGACGGTGATTTCTCCGGTCCGAACGCCCTGATCACGTTTAAATTCGGCGCTTTCTGAACAGGCGCATCCACACATTTTCACACCCATTCAAACGTTTGAATTTCTATGAAAAAACTGATTTTTACCCTGGCCGCACTCATACTTTGCGGGTCGGCCCTGACCGGTACGGCCACAGCACGTAATACGCACCAGTCCGGTTCCGAGCATCAGGTCTTCTCCTTTTCCGAGCGTCCGAGAACGCAGACACTGGTCACTTCCCAGGTCCGGCATGGTGGATACGGATCCCTCATCTACGGCGTCACGAGCATCAACGGCGAGGTGGTGATGCTCCGTGGTTCGAGGGGTGCCTGGATCCTCAACCTGTCCCCTCAACACGCCTTGCACATCGGGCTGGCCAGCTACCGCACCACTCCCGATGCCGAGGCCATAAACTGGACCCGGGATGGCATCGAGCGCCCCGAAATACGCATCAATTACGGCGGATTTGAAATGGAGTACGTCAACCGCTCATTCCGGCTGGTGCATTTCGGGACCCAGCTGCTCGTTGGCTCCGGAAGCGTCCGGTACGACAACCGGAACATCCCCGTCGACAAAACCAGCGACCGCTATTTTGTGGCACAGCCGGGTGTGAACGCGTTCCTGAACGTGACCAACTGGTTCCGGATCAGCGCCGGCGCCTACTACCGTTACACGGCCAACGTCAACCTTGAAGGGACCGACAGCTCCGAACTGTCCGGTTTCTCCGGGATCCTGGGACTTCGTTTCGGACGATTCTGACAGCGGGCACCGTCACGCGATTGCTTCCTGCTGCCCGGTGGCCTGTTGTCCGACAATCAGAGCGGACCCTGTCACCGGGCTTTTTTCTCGTCGACCAGCTTCTGGTACACTTCAAAAAGCAGCCGGAAATGATCGTCCATGGTGCCAATGGAGTCCTTTGCCGCCTTGGCACAGGCCGTGACCATCTGCTCACGGTCCCGGTCCATGATCTTCAGGATGGCCTCTGAGAGCTGTTCCGCATTGCCGGGACTGTACGTTTCGGAATAGGCGCTGTTTGCCAGGTCTCCGGCCCCGCCGACATCCGGCACCACCACTGGCAGGCCGCTGCAGATTGCCTCGGCAACCACCAGCCCGTATGTTTCGGCCGCAGATCCGTGCACAAAATAGTCGGCACTGGACAGATAATCGGCCAGCTCTTCCCGATTGGATGTGAAGCCCATCAGCTTGAGATGTTCGATCCCCTTGGCCTGCCGCTTGACCATCCACCGGAACGGGCCGTCCCCGAATATGGCCAGTCCCATCTTCCGCTTCTGGGACGCCAGGCGATAACCTTCAAAGACCGTTCCAAGGCGTTTTTCGGGATGATGGCGACTGATCCCGATCAACAGGGCTGCGTCCTCGGGGAGCCCGAGCTCCGCCAGAAGTTTCTTCCGCAGTTCCGGATTGCGGCGTTCGGGCGATGAGAAGGTTTTGTCAATACCGAACGGCACGGCCACGGGATTGTTGATGCCGAATCCATTGAGCCGCCGGGCAAGCCACTCACCGCTCACGATCGTGGCATCAAAACGCCGGCTGAGTCTCCTCAGGTAATGCCAGTAAAACAGGAACAACTTGTCGACCTTGGAAAAGGACAACACCTTGCCCAGGAAAGTGTGTGGATACACCGCAACAGGATCCTGGTGGAAAATGAAGGTTTTTGCCGCATTTCCCTTCCATCGGGCGGCAAACCAGCCACCGGTCCAGGGGGATGAACCCTCCACGACATCCGGCTGCTCCCGATCCAGGATCTCATGCACCCTCTTTTCCCGCCAGAGAATGTGATAACGTCGGTCGACCGGCAGAGGTGGACCCGGAACCCATATCACACGTCCTCCAAACCGTTCTTCTTCACCGGCTACTTCACCCGGTGCAACGACAACGATTTCATGTCCGGCCCTGGACCCTGCCTGCAGCTTTTGGTTGATGTAGGTCTTGACCCCACCTCCCTCATCCGCATAAAATTCTGCGACGTCAATAATTTTCATATCATATTCCTGTACCGTCCCCGAATGTATCGCAGATTGCACTTTAATTCAAACTTAATCTGCAGAACGGCAAGGCTGGCCAAATAAGCCGGGATTCCCCGAACCCGACCGGTGTCCACATGAACACCGTGTTACCCGGGGTAACTGGAACTGATGTAATTGCGCAGATTCTGGATTTCTGATTTCTGTTCGTCGATGACGGCCTTCACAATGTCCCCGATGGAGATGATCCCGATGAGGTTGTTTTTTTCATCGATGACGGGAAGATGGCGGATTTTCTTGTCGGACATGATCGCCATGCAGTCCTGCATAGTGAAATCTTCCGTAACACATTTCACCTCTTTGGTCATGATGTCCCTGACCGGGGTCTCCTGGGATTTCCGGCCTTTCAGGATCACTTTGTTGCGATAATCGCGCTCCGAAATGATACCGCACATGGTACCACGGCACATCACAACAAGTGCACCGATATCTTTTTCCGACATGAGGGCAATGGCATCATACACCGTTGACATATCATCCACCGTGAACACCTCACCGCCCTTCTTGAACAAAATCTTCTTGACCTTCATACATTTTCCTCATTCCGTTTGTAATTGATCCGATCTGCCCCAACCGACCTGATAGCCAAATAACCTGTTTTTGCAACACTTGTAAATATATAAATGACTGGCATTAATGCAAATGTCGTTATTTGCGATGGTGCCGCAGGGGTGCTGTTGGAGGAAGCCGGCACCCGCAGCCCTGAGGATGCTGCGGATGCCAATGTCACTTTCAAGAAAAAGCTGACACGGATGGGTTCAGCGTGGACCCGGTTCGGCAAATCGGGCCATCCACGCGCGCACCTCGTGGTACCATGTGATGGAGTTGTTCGGCTTCAGGATCCAGTGGTTTTCATCCGGATAATAGATGAGCCGGGATTCGATCCCGCGCTCCTGAAGTGTGCGGAAGAGCTCGAACGTCTGGCCGACCGGCACCCGGTAGTCGAGCTGCCCATGGACGATGAGTGCGGGGGTGCGGAAACTGCCGGCGTAGTAGTGCGGGGAAATCTGCTCGTAGATCGTCCTGCCATCAAAGTGACTGCCGTCATCCTCCCAGTAGTTGCCGAACCGCCGGTTGTGCACGGCGAAATCGGCGGCCATCTGCGAATACATGTTGTACACCGGGGCGTGGATCAGCAGGGTGCTGAACGGATGATCCCTGCCGAGCAGGATGCTGGACAGGTAACCACCATAGCTGCCGCCACCTGCTACCATGCGATCGGCATCGATCCAGGGCTGGGCGGCAAACCAGTCG
>SKWQ01000174.1 GCA_007128855.1 Balneolales bacterium | reverse complement strand
TCAAAGTGCACCCGGTGCGTTCCGGCTGCCTGCATGCCTTCATGGAGCACGGAGAGGCGCTGTCCAAGAAGATTGTAAACCGCAAGTCGCACCTCTGCCGTGTGTGCCAGTTCATATTCAATCACCGTGGACGGGTTGAACGGGTTGGGATAGTTTTGCCCGAGATGGAAGCGTGCGGCAAGCTCGGGGTTTTGAGGCTCGGCCGATGTGGGAATTGCCGAATAGACGGCACTGATCCACAGGTCGATATCGATGCCCCAGGAGAAATCCGGGTTGCGGGTGACCAGGAAATCGTTGTATTCACCGGTATCGAACCGTTCCCATACCCGGTTGGCATTATCGCCCTCACCGTCTTTGTCCGACAGCAGTGCAATCTCGTTATCCAGCGACTCTTCCCACTCGATTCCGATGAAGATACTGGTGACTCCTGCTTCGGCAAGATCCACGGGATTGTCGAGCGTGATATAGTTGCCTTCTTCGCCGGTGGACATGGTGCCGAGGCCAACGACCTGGTCCCCCAGCAGTTCACCGGGTTCTCCGCCGTCTCCCACTTTGCGGACGACCACTGTGATGTCACCGAAAGCCCCATCTCCGGGATCAAGCACCCCGAAGTAAAGCCCAGCGCCTGTAACAAGGATTTCCTCATCGAAGTCAAAACGCTGATATTTTCCGGTGTCATTATAACCGTTTGTTCCGGCCATATAGCCGGGGCCAAAAGGGTTTTCAAGGATGTTGGCGGTCGTTTTGTAATGGAGGACCAATTCCTCCTGAGCCAAAGCAGACGAGTGTGCAAATACCCCGGCGAACAAACCGATACCTGCCAGAAAAATGATCATCTTTTTCATAAAGACCTCCCGGGTGGTGAATGATTGGATGTATCGACAGATGTCCCCATTCTGCCATATTCATGTCGTATTCAACATGAAGTGTCAGGCAGCTGCATTCTGTACTTGAATGTAACAAATGTTATGCATTTCAACTAATATCACAGATGCAGATACGGTTTCCAAACCATCTGCACTGCGATTACGGAAGTGCAGGTACGGTTGGATCGGTGGCAGTGGTGCATGCTCCGGCCGTATAATGGCGGTTGCCAATCAGGGCCGCGACTGGTGTACATCCTGAAAACCGGAACCGGTGAAGTTTTTGCCCCTGGTATCATATTGACTTCCAAGGCGGAATGTGCTACCATGACAATTCTGTTACTGCATCACTAACAGTGACATAACCGTTGCACTCCACACATTGGACATGGACAGCAGTAGCGGCAATCGTAAAATCGCATGTTCATGACGGCAGCATGAGCGTAAACCAAAATCCCGGAGAAATATCGATGATCAGTTCAGCAGTCTTTTGGAGGACCGTCATTTCCGGTTTCATTGCCACATTCGTCATGTCGATGGTGGCCTTCATCCAGGGCGGGCTTGGCCTGCCTGTGGTCGATATCGGCCATATCATCGTCGGAAGTTTCAATGAAGTGCACGTGGATGAGCCGTACGATATCCTCTGGGGAAACACGGCCTATTTCATGGGCGGGATCCTGCTGGCCCTAATCTGGGTGGTGTTCCTGTCCGGCCGCATTCCGGGCAACTGGTTTGTGCGCGGATTGATCTACGGTGTGCTGATATCGGTCGTCTCCGGACTTGTGCTCTCACCGCTCGTCTCCCTGGCGGCCGGGGACTGGTTCGGCTTTTTCTATCTGGATACATGGGTGCCGGGACTGCTGATCCTGGCCGGACTCACCATGCACCTGACCTACGGGGTGGTCCTCATGCTCTGCCTCAAGGTAGCCGGGGTTCAGGGGCTGGAATAGGCCTCATCGAACTGTTCGATCAGGTCAATGAACTCCGGGGGCAGCCGGTCCAGCACCGGTTCCGTGATCTCTTCGGGAATGTGCTTGTAGTATGCCGCGGCGATACCTCCCGCAATGCAGGCGATGGTGTCGCTGTCACCCCCGATGGAGATGGCCAGACGCACCGCATCCTCATAATCACTGCTTTCCAGGAACGCCACGATGGCCTGCGGCACGGAACCCTGGCAGGTGACGTTGAACTCGTAGTGCGGGCGAATGCTTTCAAGGGTGAAATCCAGGTCGTAGTCGAACCGGGTCGCCAGAAAATCGCGGATGTCCTTTTTCGGGGAGTTGTTCCGTGCCATGAAGACAGCTGCGGCCGTCGCCTGGGCCCCTTTTATGCCTTCGGGATGGTTGTGGGTGACCTCGGCCGACCATCTGGACATATCCAGCACTTCCTCCATGGTGCTGCACGCAAAGCCGACAGGGCTCACCCGCATGGCCGATCCGTTGCCGTAACTGCCATAGGGTCTGGGGTTGCGCTCCTGGAGCCAGCGGATGAACATGCCGCCGTAGCCGCGGTTTCTGTGCATGCGGCCGTATTCCCAGATGGTCCGGCCAAACTCCTTTTTATTCAGGATGGCATCTGCCACGGCAACGGTGAGCACGGTGTCGTCGGTGAAGTCCGTGCGGTCGGTGAACAGCGGGAAATCGGTCGACCGGACGTTTTGCCACTCATAGACAGATCCGATTACGTCCCCGGCAATGGCTCCGAGTATGGTTGGGGGTCTTTTTTCCATGGTGGACATGATTTATTACGTGATGGATATGTTTTTTGTCAACTCTTGTAAGCGATGCGTCCTGCTGTAATATAGCACGAATCCGGGTCAATCCGGAAGCCGGAAACCGGTTTTGTGTGTGTTACCCTGGCGCACGCAAGGGAATGGAAGCCGGCCGGTTACACCGGTCGATTTTCCTTGCGGATGACCCCCGTTATCCCCAAATTACCGTATTGAAAAAACATTATATCGCGGTCAGATCACCCGGCCGCAGGGACATACTGGTATTTCGCCTGACAAATCCGTGATCCGGCGCGGCAAGCCCTTGAAAATGCTGCTCCGATCCCGCCCTAGCCAAGAACCATGTAACGCCAAGCCCATGAAATCGTCATTTCGTCGAAACACATTTGCCGTTCCTTTCCACCATTTGCTCTGTTCCGTCCTGGTCCTTTCCGTGCTCTTGTTCCCGGCCATCCTCTCCGGGCAGATCATCACCGACGCCTATCAGCTGGAAGAGGAGGGATACCTGCGCATGCCGAAGGAAACGCCTCACGGCATTGTGGCCACCAGCAACTACGCCACCGAGATTTTCCTGATTGCCGGCGACCGGAAGCACACTCTGGTCCGTTCACCCGGCGCGGGGATGTACAATTCGCTGTCGCCGGACCGCAGCCTG
>SKWQ01000117.1 GCA_007128855.1 Balneolales bacterium | reverse complement strand
CCCTGCCGGAACCGCTTGTCGGTAAGCATGGCGGTCATCTTTGCCAGAGTACGGATGGAAGTTTCGTGCTTGTTCTTCTTGCCGTCGATGATCTCCTGCACATCCTCGTACGTGAAGCGCATCGAGGAATTGATCACCGTTTCCTCGATGGTGTAATCCGCCAGGTTTCCATCGGGAGTGATCTCCATGAAGCAGCTGTACGACAGTTTGTCCTCGTTCGGACGCAGGCTGCACACTCCGTTGCTGAGGCACTCGGGGAGCATGGGGATGACCCTGTCCACCAGATAGACGCTGGTACCGCGCACCACGGCTTCCTTGTCCAGGATCCGGTCCTGCTGCACATAATAGCTGACGTCGGCAATGTGCACTCCCAGATAGAAGTTGCCGTTGTCGAGCACCTTGATGCTCAGTGCGTCGTCAAAGTCCTTGGCGTCGTACGGATCGATGGTGAATATTTCCCAGTCGCGGATGTCCTTTCGGCGCTTGTACTCCTTCTGAGGGATATCCACGGCCACGTTGTTGGCAAAATCTTCCACAGCCGGCGGAAACGCGGCCTGCATCTCATTTTCGGCGAGTATGGAGAGAATAGAGGCGTTGTTGGTGCCTTTTTTACCGAGCACCTCCAGGACTTCGGCCTCCGGCAGCGAGCGCGGGTGCAGCCAGTCCACCAGTCGGAAGGTGACCTTGTCGTTGTTACGTGCCTCTTTTGTGTTTTCCGGGTGCACGAAGAACTCCACCTGGGCGGATTTGCCGTCCGGTATGATCAGATAGGTGCTTTTGCCTTCCTTCTGAAACGTACCCACAAAGAACCTTTTACCCCGCGATATGACATCCACGATCTTTCCCTCGGTCCGGTCGCTGCGTGATTTCGGGAGGATGGATACCCGGACCCGGTCCCGGTCCAGTGCGGTGCCGGTATGTTTCGCGGGAATGCGGATATCCTGTTCCCGCCCTTCGACCTTGACGTATCCGGTACCGGAGCGCGTGCTGGTGAAAACGCCTTCGGCCGTGTTGCTGTCCTGCCGTCCACCAGCTATGCGGTACCCATCATCCTCCTGGATGATCTTGTTTTGCTTGAGCAGCCGATTGACCGCCTTGTTGAAGCGTTCGTCCCCTTTTTTTGGAGGAAGTCTAAATGCATTCCGCAGGGTGTCGCGGGCTATCACGCTGTCGGAATGGCGCTCCAGCAGCTCGATGATGAGATCTTCAAGGTGTATTTTCTTTTTTTTCATTCGGGTTCCGGTTTCAGCGGGATTCTGGATTCGTGCAGTTTAACAAACAAACGCTGGCAATGTATCATTCTCCAGCTGTGTCGGCAAATTTTCATTCCGGCGGTTCCTTCTCCGGCAATTCGGTGAGCGGATGCTCTTCCGGGATGCCGAATGCGGGCGGCACGCTGACGGTCTGCCCCCCGTCATCAGCGGCGTCATCACCGGATCCGGCGCCCTCGGCTGTCGGGGTGTCGTCACGGCTTCCGATGAGTCCAAAAAGTGTGGTTACATTGCGCCAGACGCGATTTCCGAACTCCTTCCAGGAGTTGAACCGGAACTGTGCCTCCAGTCCCACCCCGTTGACATTCTCGACATCTGCCTGTGTGCCGAGGATGGACATGAGCATCGGGTCTTTCCGGTGGAAGATTTCGACCGACAGGTTCGGATTGATGCGGTAGGTGGCTCCCAGATCGCCAATATTGGTCTCTTCGCCGCCGACCTCACCTTCGCGACGCAGGACAAGCCGGTCGTCAAACAGCCGCAGTGCGATGGCCAGGTCGGCCTGATCGAACCCGAGCAGGTTCAGGTCCACGTCCACGTTGAGCAGGTTGTCACTGAGCAGGGCGTTGATCTGGGTGGAAAGAAGCTGGCTGATGCCCACCTGCCCGGCCCTTGCCTGCAGCGTAGTGCCGAGTTCCTGGGTCTGCGTATCGCCTACCAGGCCACCCGAGATGAATCCGCCGGTGAACAGCAGGCTGGTGGCCTGGATCAGTTTTTGTTCTTCGCTGTTGAGCACATTGAGGACTGTGGCGTTCTGTGTGGCGTCGATGGCGTTCGGGAATTCGAAATAAAAATCGTTTTCGATGTTGTCGATGGGACCGGTAATGCGAAGCAGCAGCTCCACGGGCACCCGGTTGGTCTGGTCCGGCGCCGCTCCGAGCAGCGGTGCGATATTTGGTCGCGACCTGTAGACCGCGGTGATGTCCAGCAGGGCGTTGGACGGGTCGCCTTCCAACCGGATGGTACCCCCTTCCCGGAGGATGAACCGGCGCGTGAGGATATCGCCGCCGATGAACATGTAGTCTCCGCTGCTGATGTCGAAGTTTCCGAAAATCTGGAGGTCTTCGTCCTGCAGGATGATGCGTACGCGTCCGCTTCCCTGTGCGTTGACGATCTCACCGGTGACCGGGTCGAGTACGAGCTGTACGGTGGAGTTCGGTCCGGCAACAAACTGCAGGTCCATCCGGAACACCTCCATGAAGGTGCGGTCGATCTGCCGGAGTACGGCGGGATCCGATGTAACCTGGCGGCGCAGGTCCACCTGGTCGAAATCCTTGACGAAGCGGATGAAGCGGCCCTGAGCCTCATCGACGGACTGACCTGCAAGCGGAATGGAGATCCGCGACTGGCTGGTGGTTGTTACCGGTTCGATGGTTCGTACAAACGGGGAGACATTGGAGCCGCTGATGTTGACCACGCCGGTCCCCGAAACCCGTCCGTAGAGCGGCACATCGGGTCCGTCCGAGTTGTCCAGGAACCTCAGGTTGCGCATATCCAGGGTGATGTCCATGAATTTCTCGGGCTCGAAGTCATTGAAATCGAAGTATCCGGTGACAACGCCCCTTCCCCTGGATTCATCGCGAACATTGAGTTGATGGATGATCACACCGTCATGACGGTTGACGGATACTTTGCCGTCCAGCTCATAGCGTGGTTCCAGGAAGGCCGGGACCACACGTGACTCCTTGATCTCGAAATCGCCATGGAAATCGAAGTCGCTCAGATTTCCGGTGATGTATCCCTTTCCGGTGGCTGTCCCTTCAATGGTTTCAAAGATGCTCTCCATGAGATAGCGCAGCACCCAGGCATCCAGTTCTTCCACGTTGATATCAAAACGGTACAGCGAGTCTGCCGGGTGGGCGCCATCCGGGGCGCGCATCCAGCCGCTTGCCGTGACATGCTGGCGCCGGCCGTTGTTGCGCTGGATGTAATCTGCATATTTCTCATCGTCAGTGACAATGAACATGTCGGTGTCGAACCGGTCTTTCGTGG
>SKWQ01000044.1 GCA_007128855.1 Balneolales bacterium | reverse complement strand
TACGAGACGATTCCGGTGAAGCAGGTGGCGGTGGGGGATCTGCTGCTGGTCAGGGCCTGGGAGCAGGTGCCGGTGGACGGCAAGGTGGTGTCGGGGAATCCGAGCATCGACGAGGCGATGATGACCGGGGAGAGCGTGCCGGTGGAGAAGGAGCCGGACGGGGAGGTGACCGGGGGCACGCGCAACACATCGGGCACGTTTGTGATGCAGGCCACGCGTGTGGGGGCGGATACGGCCCTGGCGCGAATCATCCGGACCGTGCGCGATGCGCAGAGTTCGAAGCCGCCGATCCAGCGGCTGGTCGACAAAGTGGCGTCGGTTTTTGTGCCGATCGTGCTGGTGGTGGCACTGGTGACGTTTGTGGCCTGGCTGGTGGTGGGGAGTCCGGCCCAGGCGATGGTGAACATGGTGGCGGTGCTGGTGATCGCGTGTCCGTGCGCGCTGGGACTGGCCACGCCGACCGGGCTGATGGTCAGCTCGGGCCGTGCCGCCGAGAAAGGGATCCTGATCAAGGACGCCGTCACGCTGGAGGAGGCGCGCAAGGCCGACGTGGTGATGTTCGACAAGACCGGTACGCTGACCACCGGCGTGATGGAAGTGAGCCGGGTGATGCCGCTGGCGGGGGATGCCGCTGTTGAGGATTTGGAAGCCGAAGAAAACCTGCTCCGGCTGGCCGCGGCGGTCGAGTACCAGTCCGACCATCCCATCGCTGAAAGCATCGTGCGGCATGCCGAACGTGCCGGGCTGTCGCTGCCAGCGGCGGAGGATGTGGAGACGTTCATGGGCATGGGCATTACCGGCACTGTGGACGGAAAACGTGTGAGCGTCAGTTCGCACACGGCCTGGGAGTCCTATACGGAAGCGCAGGAAGAGCAGATCGGCCAGGCGCAGGACCGCGGCGAGACCGTGTTGCTGGTGCGGGTGGATGAGCGTCCGGCCGGATTCATCACGGTCGCGGACCAGGTTCGTCCGGAGGCGAAGGAGGTGGTGGATTCCCTGCGCAAGATGCGCATCGAGACGGTGATGGTGACCGGGGACCAGTACCGCAATGCGCGGGTAGTGGCCGGCCGGCTGGGCATCGACAAGGTGGAGGCGGGAGTGAAGCCGGAGGAAAAGGCGGCAATTGTAAAAAGTTATCAACAACGCGGAAAGCGGGTCGCTATGGTGGGGGACGGCATCAACGATGCGGCGGCGCTGGTGCAGGCCGACCTCGGAATGGCGCTCTCCGGCGGGACCGACCTGGCCATGTCATCCGCCGATATCACCCTGGTCGGCGAGGATCTTGGAAAGGTGGTTGCCGCCCTGGAGCTGTCGCGCGGAACCCTGCGTATCATCCGCCAAAACCTTTTCTGGGCATTCGTTTACAACAGTTTTGGTATTCCGCTTGCGGCACTGGGGTTCCTCAGCCCGATGTTCGCCGCTTTTGCCATGGCCATGAGCTCTGTGAGTGTTGTGACCAACAGTCTGCGCATCAGAAAAATTTGACCGGGAAAAATATTAGGACTTTCTAATAAATGTTCTATATTAGCGTGTCATATGAGGTTACTGGCCCTTATCCACGAATTGTCAACAGTATTAATCGAGGTCAGAATGAAACGTTGGAAAACCCGCATTGCAACCGTGATGGTTGTTTTGCTTGTAGTTATTGTCATGCTCACCGGTTGATCCGGGAACCTGTCGCCAGGACAGGGTGTTACATCGGATATGGAACAAAAGGAATTGTACAGAATTGAAGGCATGAAGTGTGGTGGCTGCTCCGGAACGGTGCAGACGGCACTGTTGCAGTCCGACGGGGTAAGTGAAGCCGAGGTGAGCCACGAAAAAGGCATCGCTGAAGTAACCCATTCCCTGACGGACGAGGAAATTGCACAGATTGTTGAAAAGGCCGGATACCATGTTGCCGGCAAGGGCCGTTAGGCATACTGTTGCAAAATCGCACATAACACCATCTTGTTGGTAACACACCAGAAACCATACCTATCGATGTTCCGACATGCCGGCATGGCCGGTCTGCTCGCGATACTGATGGTGCTCCCGGCCGAGCATCTTATGGCGGCGTTCTGCCCGATGTCCATCGAAGCGCGCCAGCAGGCCGATTGCTGTCCGTACACTACCCGCGATTCCGGTTCCTCAGACAATGCGGATACAGGTAATTCACATCACGGGGAATCAGGTACCACCCACTGCGGCCACTCCGACTTTACCTCCTGCAACGATTGTGTTTGTGTACTGGTGCCGTATTCAGGCGCCGAAGGTCCGACAGTCCGCGATGCAACGGTGATCCAGACCCTGTCTGACGTCCCGGTTGCTTCCCGGAGCATCTCCTATATCCTTTCCGAAACTATTGTACGACCGGAATTGCCCCGGAAGCCCCTTCCGGAATCGGTCCCGCGTTACCTCGCCATCCAGGTGCTGCTGAATTGAGAAATCGAATCTGATCCCTCCGGACCCGGGAGTGGAGAAGGTGCGATGTGACAGCGTCGTGGTCAATGCGATATCTTGTGGATACGCATGCCCGTGACATAGGACAGTTTGTTTGAACAGACTGCCGTGTGCATTTCGCTGTCCTCATCCCTTTCCTTTTCTTTTCTCCATCCGTTTCCGGAGCCATCCCTCCCTGTTCACCATCCAACAGATCCGGAATTATGACATCCCGCATCATTCGATTTTTCCTTGAAAACAAACTGATAGCCCTGCTGCTGTTTCTCGCCCTGGCCGGTTGGGGCATATCGACCGCGCCGTTCGACTGGGATATCGATTTCATCCCCCGAAACCCTGTCCCGGTAGACGCCATCCCTGATATCGGCGACAATCAACAGATTATCTTTACCGAGTGGCCGGGCAGGTCACCGCAGGATATCGAGGATCAGATTACCTATCCTCTCACTACGCAGCTGCTGGGTATCCCCGGCGTGCGGACCATCCGCAGCAACTCCATGTTCGGGTTCTCGTCGATCAATATCATTTTTGAAGATGATATTGAATTCTACTGGAGCCGGGCGCGCATCCTTGAAAAACTGAATGCACTTCCGGGCGGCCTGTTGCCGGATAATGTGCAGCCGGGATTAGGACCCGATGCCACCGCACTCGGACAGATTTTCTGGTACACCCTTGAAGGATATGACTCCGACGGGAATCCGACAGGTGGATGGGATCCCCAGGAACTGCGATCCATCCAGGATTTCCAGGTGCGTTATGCGCTTTCGGGAGTAGAGGGGGTCGCCGAGGTCGCCAGTATCGGCGGATTTGTCAAAGAGTACCAGG
>SKWQ01000232.1 GCA_007128855.1 Balneolales bacterium | reverse complement strand
TTGTGAGCGCCGCCTCTGCAACGGTCACGTTGTTGATGCGTGCCGCCACCTTGTACATGCCGTAGGTGGGCGGGGTGATGAGGATCTCGTCGCGACCCGGTTCACAGAAAACCCGCATCAGCAGGTCGATCGCCTCGTCGCTGCCGACGCCAACGAACACCTGTTCCATCCGGATGCCGCGGAAGCCGGCCCACTTTTGGCGCAGGCCGTTCAGGCGCGTATCGGGATAGCGGTGGAGCGGGAGGTCGGTCGGTATGGACGGACCGAAACTGTTCTCGTTCGCATCCAGCAGGATCCCCTCATGGTAGTCATCGCGCGCGGCGTGGTAGGGAGTGAGGGTGCGGATGTTCGGACGGACCCACGGCTCGGGGTTGAATGATGGGTTGGAGTCGCCCGATCTCGTTTCGCCCGGTTTCGGTTCAACGGGCCTGGACTCACCCGGCTTCAGCTTGCCGGAATTCGTTTCGTTCGGTTTTGATCCGGAGGATGGTGATTCGGACATGGATTACTGGAATTGATGTGTAAGACACGAAATGGTATCAGTGAGGCCCTTTGCGGTCCAGCCGGACCGTGACCGCACGTTTGTGTGCTTCCAGCTGTTCGACTTCGGCCATGCGGGCCACGGATGGCCCGATCGCTTCCAGCCCTTCACGGTCGAGTTCCTGAAACGTGATGTGCTTGAGGAAGCTGTCGACCGACACGCCGCTGTACATGCGGGCGTAGCCATAGGTGGGAAGGGTGTGGTTGGTGCCGGAGGCGTAGTCTCCGACACTTTCGGGAGTCCAGGGACCGATAAAAACGGAGCCGGCGTGGCGGATCTCCGGGATCAGATCGCGGGCCCCTTCCAGGTTCAGTATCAGGTGCTCCGGGGCGTACCGGTTGATCATGTCGATGGCCTGATCCACGGTGTCCGTTTTCACGATGTAGCTGTGTTCCAATGCCTTGCGGGCAATGGAAGCGCGGGGGAGGTCGGACAGGTGCCGTTCCATGGCCTCGGTGACGGCATCGGTGTCGAACGGTCCCACCGTGACCAGGACCACCTGGCTGTCGGGGCCGTGTTCGGCCTGGGAGAGCAGGTCGGTGGCGATGAACTCGGGATCGGCGGTGCGGTCGGCCACCACCATCACCTCGGAGGGTCCGGCCGGCAGATCCATGGCCACCAGCGCATCGCTGTTCTGCAGCAGCATCTTGGCCGTGGTGACGAACTGGTTGCCCGGACCGAATATCTTGTCCACTTTCCGGACCGATTCGGTGCCGTACGCCATCGCGGCTATGGCCTGTGCCCCGCCGGCCAGGTAGATGTACGGGACGCCGGCCAGCGCGGCGGCAAATTCGATCTCGACAGGAGGCCTTCCGTTCTTGTCGGGCGGCGTGGCGATCAGTTTGTAGCTGCATCCGGCCAGCGCTGCGGGCACGCCCAGCATGAGCGCCGTGGAAGGCAGCGGTGCGGTGCCACCGGGGATATAGAGCCCGACGGCTTCGACGGGACGCGATTCGCGGCGGCAGATGATGCCGGGCATGGTCTGCACCTCGATGTTTTGGGGCAGCTGCGCCTTGTGGAAAAGGAACAGGTTCTCACAGGCACGGCTGAAGGCCTGGCGGACGTCATCGTCCACCGGAATCTCCTCAACGGGCCGTACAGGCCACAGAAGCGGATCGGGCCGCACACCGTCATATTTCTCGGTCAGGTCCAGCACGGCCCGGTCGCCGCCAACGTGCACGTCGTCGATGATGGTCTGCACCACGGCGGCGATGTTCGCCGTGTTCATGCGGGGCCGGTCGCACAGCAATTTGAGTGCGGTCTCGTCGATAGAGGAATAATTCCATGTTTTCATCATCACACAATCATGTTTTCGATCGGCAGGATGACGATTCCCGATGCCCCGGCCGACTTGAGTTCTTCCATGACTTCCCAGAACCGGTGGGTCGGAATGACGGAATGGATCGCCACCATGTCGTTTTCGGCGAGCGGGAGCACGGTCGGACTTTTCAGTGACGGGATGATCCGGCAGATCTCGGTGACTGCACCCGACGGGGCGTTCATCATGATATACCGGCTTTTCTCGGCCTGCTGGCGCGCACCGATACGCATCAGGAACTTCTGGATCAGCTCCTTTTTGTGATCGGCGATCGGACGGTTGGTCTGGATCAGTTCGGCCTCGCTTTCGAGGACGGTTTCCAGTTCGATCAGCCCGTTGGTCTTGAGCGTTCCGCCCGTGGATACGATGTCGGTGATGGCATCGGCGACATTGAGCGTGGGGGCGATCTCCACGGCACCGGAAATCTCGATGGTATCGATGGCGATGCCCTGTTTTTCAAAATGCTCGCGGGTGAGCACCGGGTAGCTGGTGGCGATGCGGCTGCCATCCAGATCCTTCAGAGTCCGGTACCCGCCGCTCTTCGGAACCGCCACGGAGAGCCGGCACTTGCCGAAACCGAGTCCGCGAAGGCTGGTCACGTCGGCCTTGCTCTCGGCGGTGACGTTGCGTCCCACGAAACCGAGTTCGCAGATGCCGTCCTGCACGTATTCCGGGATGTCGTCATCGCGGATCAGCAGAAGTTCCACGTCGTAGTTGCGGCACGGGACCAGGATCCGGTTCTTGTAGCTGTCGAATTCCAGCCCGATGTTCTCGAGCAGTGCCAGTGTCTTTTCGGAGAGGCGTCCGCCTTTTTGGATGGCGATACGCAGGGATGATTCGTTTTGTACCAAAATGTATCTGTTTGCTTTTCAGTGTAATTGGCCAAGATAAAAAGAAGGCGCGTCAATTATATATGTTTTTGTTCCTTTCGGCGTTTTAGTGGGGGTGATGCACTTACGGATTCCAACTATTTTTCGTATTTTAGCAAGCTTATCACCAGAAAGGAAGTAACGCTTTATCAATGAAGAACATTCGCAATTTCTGCATCATCGCACACATCGACCACGGCAAATCGACGCTGGCCGACCGGCTGCTGGAACGTACCGGCGCCATCACCGAACGCGATATGCAGGAGCAGGTCCTGGATGATATGGATCTTGAGCGCGAGCGCGGCATCACCATCAAAAGCCACGCCGTCAAGATGGACTACAAGGCATCGGACGGGCAGGCCTATTATTTCAACCTTATCGACACGCCCGGACACGTCGATTTCGCCTACGAGGTCTCACGGGCGCTCAAGGCCTGCGAGGGCGCCCTGCTCATTGTGGATGCCACCCAGGGTGTGGAGGCACAGACCATATCCAACCTGTACCAGGCCATAGACCAGAACCTGGAGATCATCCCGGTCATCAACAAGATCGACCTGCCCGGGGCCGATGTGGAAGGCATATCCCAGCAGATCATCGACCTGATCGGGTGCACGCCCGGGGAGATCATCCCGGTATCCGGCAAGACCGGTGAAGGGGTGGAGGTGCTTCTGGAGGAGATCGTCAAGCGCATCCCACCGCCGACAGGCGATCCGCAAAAGCCGCTCAAGGCGCTCATCTTCGACTCGGTATTCAACTCCTACCGCGGTTCGATCGTCTACGTGCGCATCATGGACGGCACCCTGAAAAAGGGTGAGAAAATCCGGTTCATGGCCACCAAACGGGATTACGAGGCGGATGAAATCGGCTATCTGCGGATCAAGATGGCCCCGTTCGACACGCTTTCCGCCGGCGAGGTGGGGTACATCATCGGCAATGTCAAATCGCTGGAGGACACCAAAGTGGGCGACACGGTGACCTCGCTGACCAACATGGCCCCCGAGGCCATACCCGGCTACAAGGAAGTCAAACCCAAGGTGTTCAGCGGGATCTATCCCACCAACAGCGAAGATTTTGAAAGCCTGCGTTCGGCGCTGGAGAAGCTGCAGCTCAATGATGCCTCGCTTCAGTACACGCCGGAGACCTCCGCGGCACTCGGATTCGGTTTCCGGGCCGGGTTCCTCGGCATGCTGCACATGGAGATCATCCAGGAGCGGCTCGACCGCGAATTCGACATGGACATCATCACCACGGTACCCAACGTGGAGTATGTGATCGAAACCACCGACGGCAAAGATGTGATCGTCGACAATCCCACCGACATGCCGCCTCCGGGCCGCATCCAGCGGGTGTACGAGCCCTATATCAAGGCCCAGATCATCACACCGTCCGAGTACATCGGCCAGGTGATGAAGCTCTGCCAGGAGAAGCGGGGCACGTATGTCAACACCATCTATCTGGATGCCAAGCGCGTCGACATCACCTATGAGCTGCCGCTGGCCGAGATCGTCTTCGATTTTTACGACAAATTAAAAAGCCAGACGCGCGGGTACGCCTCGCTGGACTACGACCTGATCGAAAACCGTCCGGGACATCTGGTGAAGCTGGACATCCTGCTCAACGGCGATCCGGTGGATGCGCTCTCGTGCATCGTGCACCGCGAGAAGGCGTATGATTGGGGCCGGCGCCTGTGCAGCAAGCTCAAGAAGCTGATCCCGCGCCAGATGTACGAGGTGGTGATCCAGGCGGCCATCGGGTCCAAGATAATCTCGCGCGATACGGTGCGGGCGCTGCGAAAGGATGTGACCGCAAAGTGTTATGGCGGCGATATCTCGCGGAAGCGCAAGCTCCTCGAAAAACAGAAGGAAGGCAAGAAGCGGATGAAACAGGTGGGAACGGTGGAAATCCCCCAGGAGGCGTTCCTGGCCGTGCTGTCGATGGACAATGACTGATGCGGGCGGCAACCACATCCACAAGAACGAATCAAACGGGCGAAACAACGGGATATACGGCGAAACAAACGGGTAAAAGTCGATGCAAAAAGTAAAAATCAACTGTTGGATGAGGATGGCTGCCGTCATGGCACTGGCGGTGTGCGGGCTGATGTCCGTGCCGGCCGGACAGGCGCTGACGGGCGGAAACGCCGTTTCGGAAGCCGTGGCGCAGCAGACCCAGCCCCGCGACCTGCTCGCCGAGCCGGAGATCGTCAAAGTTGCCCGGAGCGACCGGGCCGAATTTCAGCGCAGGTTCCGGAATGTGCAGTGGACCGGCGCGGGGTTTGAGGGGAGCACGGTGATCGACCGCATCCCCACGCGTGAACTGCGGGCGCGCCTTCAGAAAGTGTACGGCGATCCCTCCCAGAAACTTCGGGACCTGATCGACGGCGCAAATTTCCGTCCCGGACACTATATTCAGTTCGAGTACTGGTTTGTGATCAATGACGAGATCCCGATGATGGTGCTGGACATCGACGGCCCCTTTGGCAACGGGCTGGTCTTTGCCGGCGACAGCAGGTATGTGGATCTGATGCCGGAGGTGAAACGGACCCTCTCGGGCAAGCTGATGGACATCACCGGGCTTGCGGATTATGACGACCACTACTACGACATTAATGACGACCAGTGGTACCTGGTCCGTTATCACGATGGGAGCTTCACCAACGAGAAAGTGAACCGTCCGAACGTCCTGCGATGAGCGGCCTGCCGCCAGTGGTCAAAACGCAGGCGCTAACCGATTCCGGCTCCGTTGAACGGGCCGCCAGTTAATCCGAAAACACCAAACACTACCGAATTGGCCGAGAAGAAAGAAGACAACCGGAAAAGGCGCCAGGAAAGGCGCAAAGCCCTGGAAGACAGGACAAGACAGGAGACCACCAGGGCGAAATCATGGGCGCGTGAGTGGCTTGATGCGCTCGTATTTGCCGCTGTAGCCGCACTGATCATCCGCGCACTTTTCCTGGAGGCGTTCCGCATCCCGACGCCCTCCATGGAGTCGACGCTGCTGACCGGGGATTTCCTGCTGGTTTCCAAGGTTCATTACGGCGCCCGTACCCCGATGACGGTGGGCATTCCCTTCACCGGGGTGTACATCCGTGGGTTTGATATGCCCTGGACGAGGCTGCCCGGATTCATGGATGTCCGCCGGGGCGACATCCTGGTGTTCAATTATCCGGTGGATGACGGGGCCGTTTCACAGAAGACAAATTACATCAAAAGGGCGGTTGCCGTGGCTGGCGACACCCTGGCCATCCGCGACAAGGTGATCTACATCAACGGCCAGCCCGAGGAGATGGAAGAGACGTTTGAACAGCACTACGAGGTGACGGTGCGGGAGCGGCTGCGGCTGAGTCCGAGCAAGGTGCGGGCGGCGGGCGGACAGGTGCTGCCGTCGCCGGGTGGCTCCTACCGCATCAACATGAAGGCCTCGGTGGCCGAGGAGATGACGCGCTGGCCCGAGATCGATCGGGTGGAACCACTTGTGCATCCGATATCCTTCAATGACAATGCCCGCCAGCCGTTCACTTTTGCCCAGGGGTTCCGGGGCAACTATCACCACATGCAACCGATCATCATCCCGTACGAGGGGCAGACGGTCACGCTGAGCGAGCGTAACTGGCATATCTACAGCGATATCGTCACCCGGTTTGAAGGCAACGAAGTCACCCGGGACGGCAACCGTTTCGTGATCAACGGTGAGACCACCAACCAGTACACCATCCAGCAGGACTACTATTTCATGATCGGCGACAGCCGCGACAACAGCGAGGACAGCCGGTTCTGGGGTTTCGTGCCGGACGATCATGTGGTGGGTCGCGCCTGGATCATCTATTTCTCCTGGGACGGTGAGCGGATGCTCCCGAGGGTGCGGCGTTTTCTGAACCGGATCAACTGACAGTTGCTTTTACGGCCAGTAGCACCTGTCTGCGACAACAGCGCATATCCGCAGCGGGAAAGTATGCACGTTCTGTCTGCGATTGCTCGCACCGTACTGTTGGCGGGTCCTGTTTTTTACAAGGCCTCTCGCATCCATTACCTGTTATCCGATAACAGCTGTTCTTCAAGAAAACGGATTACGCGTTTTGTCGCATTGCCGTCTGGTGACGTGAAGTAACGCTCGCGGACCCTCTTTCGATCCTCGCGGAAACCGTCGGTCTGGTCGAGTGCCCGGCCCAGGACATTCAAAAGCTCGCTCTGAGTGGAAACCGATGGTCCAGGGGAGATTTGTTCAAATGCCAGCGGCAATCCGCGCTCGTAGGATGCGAGGTCATAGGGTAAAAAAACGGCGGGGATATCCAGCAGCAGGCCTTCGATGAAAATGCTGCTGTAGTCCGACATGATTACATCCGTGAAAGGCAGCAGATCCAGGACATCCTCAATGACTGATTGGTCTGCAGAAACGAAACGGGGGCTGATCCGGCGGTAAGACCGGGTGTCCAGCCCTTCGTTGGGATGGGCGCGCAGTGCCATCAGCGCGTTGTTCTGTTCCAGCCAGCGGGCGATGGATTCCAGATTTAAATCTTCGAACGGGAACCAGCGGGTCTTCTTTACCCGGCGAAACGTCGGGGCATAAAGGATGAGTTTTTGCGCCTCCGGAGCATCGGGCCAGAAGCGGGCGAATGACCGGGATGAAGGGTAAGCGGCAAGGGTGTCATAGGCCGGGTATCCGGTCTCAATGAAACGCTCTCGGGGTATGTTGAAGCGCAAAGAAAACAGCTCAGTGACGAGTGGGGAGGAGGACAGGAAATGGGTGATCGGACGGAAGCGGTATTCCAGGATTTTCCTGTGCAGGAAAGATGGCTTGTTTTCACTGCGCGGCCGCAGGTATTCGCCCCTTTTGGTGGGCAGGCCGTGGTAGGTCTGGATGATCAGCGCGCGGCGCGGCAGGCGCATGAACGGGTAGTCGCTGGTTCCGTGGGTCAGCAGGACAGCACCGGCACTGCGTAGTGCGCGGATTCCCGACAGTGAATGGGTCAGGCAGGCACGATTGACTCCGTAGATGTCCCTGAGTTTTCGGACCAGAGTGGGATTGCGGCTCAACCATACCGGTTTGAGCTCAGGATGGCGGCAGAGTCTCTCAAACAGGACGCGGGTATTGCCACGGAATCCATCCCCGTGAAAAGATGTCAGGACAATACTCCGGGGAACCCGGCTTTTCCCACCAGAAATAAGGCACGAAAGCAGACCAGCCGCCCACTGGACCGGATAAGCCGTTTTATAGCGTGCCATTCGAAGGAATCCTTGGTGAGCAGTTGAAGGCAACGTCAGTACTAATGCCAGACGGGCTGATTCAGTCTCTGGTGGACGCGCATCAGGTCCTCCACGGAGTCGATTTCATCCCACCAGTGACTGGAAAAATCCGCGACTTTCAACCGGATGGCCCCAACATCCACAAGGTCACGGATAGCAAGTTCATAAAAGCTGTCAAGGTTACCCGTATCCAGGTGCCTTTTCAGCTGATGCTGCAGTTTATTCCAGGTTTGAAGCGAAAATGAATACATGTTGACCGTTTTGTGCGTGGAATCAAGAGAAGGAGTCGAACCGGTCATCGAACCGGTCAAAAAAAGGGACTTAAGGTGGCCGCATTCTGTGGTTTTGGCGGTGGTCCCGGAGTGGATTTCGGGATTGAACCGGTCCAGCGCAATGCAATCGGGATAAATCATCCCGGCCAGGGATTCCGGTTCGAATACCAGGTCCGATTCCAGAAGAAGGAAAGGTTCATTCAATGATTTGCCGGCCAGCCAAAGCGAGTGGATGTTGTTGACCGAGTCATAATGCTCATTGAAAATGGTCTCGATTGTCAGTGTGGTTCCGGACCGGTCCAGGAAATCTTCGATGAGCTCTCGGCGATATCCGGTGACAATTACAAGTCGTTTGAACCCGTTGTTTTCCAATGCTTTAATCGCGTGGGCGAGCAGGGGTTTACCATTCAGGTCCACAAGGCACTTGGGGATGTCGCCGGCGACCGGGCGCAGACGGGTGCCCTTGCCGGCTGCCAGCATCAGTGCGGTGGTGATCCTGCCGGATTGCAGGCTGGATCGTCCATTAGTGCGGGCTGGATGGGTGTGTGGTGCCATGTTGCGCGATTGCGGCATTAAAAATAGACACGATAGAGCAGGTTGGCATTCCGTCCGGGTTCCGGGAACAGCTCCTTGATGCGGGAGAGGTGGTTGAAATGCTCCTCGTTGAGCAGATTATCCAGACGCAGGGAGATGGTGTGGAGCAGGCCGGCGTGGGTGAAGCGGTACTGCGCGTGCAGGTCCACAACGGTGAATGCACCCGTGCGGGTTTCGAATTCGCCGAGCCGGTCCTGTGCGGCGGCATAGCGGATGCGTGAACCGATACTCAGGGAGCCGGGAGACCATGTTGCTCCGGCGGAGAAAGCCAGAGGCGGGATCATGGGCAGAGGGGCCGTGGAACCATCGAAACCGGTTATTTCCGCCTCATCATCATCCACGTTTCGCTGTCCGAACGTATAACTGATCATTCCATCGAGTTCGATGTTGCGGCTCAAGCTGATCTCCGCGGAGCCCTCGAACCCGTACATGAGCGCCTCTACCCCCTCGAACCGGTACTCCATGAGTGTGGGATCGGTGATGCTTGGCCTGCCGGTATTGCGTGGGTAAATGTAGTTGGTGAAGGCGTTGCGGTAGAGCGATCCCTTGATGCGGGTCCGGTTTCCGCGACGCGATACAAAGAGTTCGCTGCCGAGACCGCGTTCCGGTTTGAGGTCCGGGTTGCCGACTTCGAAGGAATAGGTAGCCAGGTGCGGACCCAGTGAGTAGAGTTCGTCCATGGTGGGAGCGCGGAAGGAGTGCATCACCGTGGAGCCGGCCTGCCATCCACGGCCCAGGTCGTAGGCCGCAGCAGCAGATGAGGCAAGCCCGGTGAACGTGCGTCGCCGTATCTCGCCGATGACGCTGGATCGTTCCCGTTTGGGACGAGCCTGATGCACATCGAGGCGCAAGCCCACATCCACTTTCCAGGATCCGATGTGTGCGGTCTGGATGGCAAAAGCGGCACCGGACAGGCCGATGGCATCCAGAGTGCCTCGGTCCAGAACCAGATAATCCTGAAATTCGCCCCAGACGCCCACGGTTCCCTCATCGAAGAAACCAATACCCTTGTGTCGTCCTTTTATGGAGGCATTGGTGGTATGGGCCGTGTATTCCGTACCGATCAGATTTTCCGTGCCGAATGGTTCGAGCTCCTTGTGGTGGTAGTAGCGGTAGGAGAATTGCGCTTCCACCGAGTCGAAAAAACGACTGTCGTAGACAAACTCGGAGCGTGATTCGGCCTGGAACCGTGCCATTTCGATATTTACCCCGTCGGGGTGCCCGCCTCCGGGATCGGGCGGGATGCCGTACCGGGCGAGGTAGGAGCTGAACGCCGTACCTGTATAGCCCCAGGGACGGATATAGCTGATGGCAGCGGCACTGTTGGTAGAGCGGTTAAAGGAGTTGTCGATGCGGCCGGCCGGAGTCCGGTAGTCCTGGCCGAACCGGCCGTTGAGGTCCATGTTGAGCATCAGGTCGCTGCCGAGTGGGATTTTCAGGTTACCGGAGCCGGAAAGTCCGCTGTTGACGCTGGAACCCATGAGGGAGACATCTCCGGTTGGCGTGGAGCGGCGGGAGGTGGGGATCTGGTCGCGGACGACATTGATCACCCCGCCGATGGCATTGGAACCGTAGGCGAGTGCGGACGGACCACGGGCAATTTCAATCTCATTGGCCGTGATCGGGTCGATGGTCACGGCATGGTCGGCCGAGGTGAAGGAGACGTCACCGGTCCGTTCGCCATCCTGCAGGATCAGCACGCGCGAATCGCCCAGACCGCGGATCACGGGTCGCGACGGTGCCGCACCCATGGCACGCTGGGCAAAACCCGGCTGGCTTGAGAGGGTTTCGGAAAGCGTGCTGCCCAGGTTTTTGCGCAATTCCATGCCGATGACGGTGATGGAGGCATCCTCAAGATTGGAACCCCGCAGCTCATCCGTCCGGCCGATGATCTCAACGGTGCGTCCGCTCAGTGCCGTCGGCTGCAGCGTGATCTCCAGTTTCGCGGGATCATCCGAATCCACCTCAATGGTCCGCTTCTGATCGGTGTAGCCAATGCGGTGCAGATACAGGGTGTAGCTGCCCTGCGGCAGGTTGTTGATCTGGAAGTGCCCGTCACGGTCGGACGTGGCCGTGCGGTTGATTTCCTCCAGGTGCAGGTAGACATAGGCCACCGGCTCACCGGTCTCCGAGTCGAGGATCTGACCGTTGAGGGAAACGACTTTGATTGCCGACGCCATAGCGGCTGGCGGCAGCAAGAAGAGCATTGCCGTCAGTATGGCTATCCAAAGAAAAGTATGGTGCATGGGGTGGTGTGTCAGGGGCTCAGTTGCCGGACTGGTCTTCCACATCCACCTGGAATGCAACGGAGGTGAAGTCGGAGTGGCCTCCGTGCATGAGGTCAAGCTGCAGCGTTGTGCTTCCCGGCTCCAATCCATTAAGTTGCAGGCTCCAGCGGTCGTTGTCGACCGGGGTTGTAACACTTAGGACATTGGTATTGCCAATGGTGTACCCCAGGGAGTATTCATTGCTATCAGGATGGAAACTGTGGCCGTCATCGTCGAGGAACCGGACTGTGATCGTCTCCGTGCTGCCTTCCGCAGGTACGCTTATGGCGTCACCTGTGGCATAGGTTACCGTCCCCGCCTCCTGTGCGACAACCATGTTGCCGTCGATTGCAAGGACCACGCCTATGACAGAGTGATGATGCTCGTGGTCGTCACTGCAGGAGCCAAGAAAAAGCAGGCTGCCGGCAAGGGTGAAAAAGAGAATGGGGAGTGAAATTTTGCGTGTCATGGTATTTTGATTTTTTTTTTGTTGGATGGGAAAACTTCTGACAAGAGAACCGGTCTCTGATCATGGCAGATAGTCGGGAGGGGGCGTGGTCGGGTGGAGAAAAGGGCGCACTGCGGTTGAAATAGAAATCAGTGGACCGGGTGCGCAACTTTTGGGAAGGGCCCTTCGTGGTACCCGTTGTTCGATGTGCCAATCAGATGTAACGCCGACCGGTAAGCGAAATGGTATCTGCTTTTCCGGATCTATGATGCTGAAATGGAACTGCAACGGATGTGACGGAAGGGCAGGCTGTCCGTCCGGGAGCCGGATCAGACAGTGGGAGGCGGATCCCTGCCGTACCGGTCAAAGATGAATCGGGAAGGGGGGAGCGCCTGATGGTCTTCAAACACCGGTTCCGATGTGATGAAGATATTGCCGGCATGGCCGGTATCCACAGAGAGGGTTTGGTATACGACCCAGCAGAAGATGCAGTCGTGGATGTCATGCATGTTCTGGACGACCGCAGGGGAGGCGTTGCTGCATGTAGTGATATCATGCACGTGTACGGCAGAGACTG
>SKWQ01000083.1 GCA_007128855.1 Balneolales bacterium | reverse complement strand
GGGGAAAAGCTTTCCGTGTCTGTCGGCCTCCGTGAAGCCCGATCCGCTTGCACCTGCTGTTGCCGTAATCCCGAACAGCAGCACCGCCAGCATGGGCCATGCCGCTCTTTTTCCAGTCGTTTTCATCATTGTGGATCCTGTTTTATACCAATAAAGTCCGTTCTATGACAACAGTCTGCCTGATGCCATCGAATCCGTATTGTGCTGCCCAAGCCAGTCATATACTGACGATGCTTGTCATTTGCAAAAATTCCGTTCTATGCAGGAAGTCTGCCCTGTGAGCAGAAACCACAATTCATGCCAGGAAGTCTGAAGGCACATGCCGCAGCCGGTCGATGTCCTTGATCTTCTGTGCTACGTTAAACCCCTGTGTACAGGTCACGTGACAGCCATCACAGCTCTCGCACGCATCGCCGCACAAAGCCAGAGAATCCATGGTTGATCGGGCCAGCGACAGATCCCTGTAGCCATAGGCGTACATGAACGTGCGCATGAAATCGGGGATCGGCAGGTTGTGCGGACACTGGTCCAGGCACTCCTCGCATCCCATGCAGAACAGTCCGCCCTGAGACGTATCCATCCTGAGGTCGCGCAGCTCCTCATCGTTGAGCGTGATATCCTTGTTGACCTCAAAATTGTCCTCCAGCTCGTGGAACGCCGTCACGCCCGGAATACTGGTATGGATATTCTCATTTTGAAGGGCGAATTTCAGCGCGGCCCTGGTGTTGATGGGATCCTTCCGCTCGCTGTCCCAGTAAACGCCGGCCATCGTTTTCATGGCAATCACTCCGAGTCCGGCCCCGGCGGCCTCGGCAATGGCCTTTTTCAGTTCGGTGAACTGTTCCATCCGGAAGTTGTATGCGGTGCAGACCACGTCGTAAATGCCGCCTTCCACGGCGGCCCGAATTACTTCCGCTTCGTTGGAATGGGTGGTGACCCCGAGGAAGCGGGCCTTGCCCTGGTCGCGCAGCCGGGTGAGCGCTTCCAGATAGTTCTCGTGCAGGGTGCCCTCCCTGCTGGACTGTCCATGCAGGTAGAGGATGTCCACATACTCCATTTTCAGCCGTTCCAGGCTGATTTCGAACATGCCGATGAACTGGTCGACGGTCAGCACTTCGCGTCTTGGGTTGACCTTGGTGGCCAGATAATAGGAATCCCTGGGCCGGTTTTCCAGGAGCTCGCCCAGCATCGCTTCATTCCTGCCGTTCTGGTAGCCGTGGGCCGTATCCAGCAGTGTCATGCCGCCATCCAGGGCCATGTTGACAATCCTCGGGTTGTCGACGCGCATGACACCCAGGTTCACGACCGGCACTTTCAGGCCGGTTCTTCCGAGTGTCCGGTGGATGATGCCTTCCTTTGTCCCGGCATCATCATCTGTCGATGCGGCCCGGACGGTCCCGGCGCCTGCCAGAAATCCACCGGCGGCACCGGTGGCGGTCAGTTTCAGGAAATTCCTGCGGTCTAATGGTTTCTGCATTGGTACCCCGTGTTAATAATTGGAATTGGAACCGGGACTAACTGAGTTGCACAACTTGCTTATAAATATTACTCCTTCAATATAAAAAATAGAAATGATATCACCTCAGCGTACATATTAATGCTTCCCTGAAAACAACTATGGGATGGGCGGAAGCATCCGTCCATTTCACAAAAACATCCACAAATCCTTCCAAGCCGTCAAATATTTATATGATGCAATTAAATAGCTGATATACCATGGCTTATTGTTGCTTATATGACCATGTTATGACTATTATGTACGTCAATCACTATACGGCCTCTTCAGCCTTTCCGATTAGTCCAGGGTGAATCAGATGCATTTCAACCGGACAATGCCGTATCAGCCTGCAAATGTCCCCTTCCAGCCCACTCAATCGGAGAACTCCATGTCAGCAAGGGTGTGTATTCCCGTTATTCTGCTCTTCCTCGTTCAGGCCGCAACTATTTCTGCGCAGGAATCTTCCATCCGGGTGATGGTCTATGATGACTACACTCAGATTTCCATAAGCTCGGCACTGGTAACCGTTTCAAGCGGAGAGGATGTGATCGGCACGGCATACACCGGCGATGATGGCATTGCAACTATCCAGATTACGGAAACCCACAGTCCCGAGCCGGAGAAACTGCCCTCCTCCATCACACTCAGCCAGAATTATCCCAACCCGTTTCAATCGGAGACCCGGGTTGAAATCGGGATACCCGAAGAGCAGACCATCTCTGCGACCGTCTTCAACATCCTTGGACAACGCGTTGCCTACCATCAGATTCCGGTATCCGCCGGATTCCACAGTCTTGAGCTCTCGCTGAGCCACCTTGCCACAGGTGTCTATTTCTTGCGGATCGACGGAAGGGGGTCGGAAACGGTCACATTGTTCAAGATGGGATCGGGCTTCCATCGATCCGGACCTTCCTTTTCCATCTCCCCCGGCAGGGCTGCGGATATGACCAGGATCCGTTCCGTCACGGACGGGGAATACACGATCCGTGTGGAAAAAGACCGGTATGATGTCTTTCAAACCACCCTGCCTGCTGCGGGCGGCCAAAACATATCCGCTCCGCTTTCCCGAAACAACATGGTTGAAATTCAAGTCATCGACGCGGATGGCACTCCTGTAGAACGGGACCTGAGCATACGCTCTTCCGGGTTCTCCTCGAACATTGCAACGCCCCTTTCATTGACCCTGAAGTCCGGGATATACAAAGCTGCCGGGGAAATTGCAGTTGGTGTTTCGCTGGAGAAATCCTTCGAAATAGCTTCCAGGGACACGACGATCGTGCTGACCTTTGAGGAAGCGGGGGTTCTGCTCGAGGGTGATCCCGCAGCGCCGGCGGTTGCATCCACCTACAACCTCTATATCCCGATTGTATACTCACCGGAGATGATCTCCGTGGATCCGGAGCTGCTGTTCGACGGGGAAGTACTGCGGACTGAGATTCAGATTGCCATAGATCCGGAAGCCACCGTCGGTCAGACCAACGACTTTCTGGAAAAATACGAAGCCCGCATCGTAAGCATGTTCGAAAACAACACCGTGTATATCATCAGGGTCCCCGATCCGGGCGACATCGCCGCACTGAGCCAGTTGCTCGTCGGCATTCAAGATGAACAGATCGTGCTGCTCGTTTCCAAATCGGTTGTCATGGAGGACCCCTTGCCAGAAGAACCTGAGCCACCGGAAACGGAGGAGCTGCAGGATATCCCGGATCACATCGATATTTCGTCAAACCCTGACTGGATTGACCATCATTTGGCTGCGCGCGCCCATGCGGCGT
>SKWQ01000129.1 GCA_007128855.1 Balneolales bacterium | reverse complement strand
GCTGGTGGTTGCTTGCCACCTTTTTCCCGTTTCTGGGGGTGGTCGTGCTGCTGCTTTTCATGGCCCAGGACAGCGATCCCAAGAAGAACCAATTTGGATCGAGTCCCAAGCAGGTTATCATATAAAGACGCATTGGCTTTGATGACGCATTGACATTGAAGTAGCCCAGCATATCACTATTTGGATTTGTCTTTTTGGATATTGAATGCTACCATATCCGAAGCTTATAATAAAATTATCCATTTATGAAAAGGGCGCTTGTCATTCTTGTGATGCTGCTGTTGCTTGCCGGTTTGGTGCGGTGGTGCAATGGTACCCGAAGTGTCTCTTACGGACCCGGGGTCATGGCGCCGGATGAGCCCGTCCAGGTTAATCTGCGTGGCGCGTCCACATTCATACACGAAGATTTCTTCCTCACGCCTGTTGCCGAATTTGAAGTGCACGCCCGGGTCCTGTCCCGCAGGGACTACACCAGGGACAGTGGGGCGGATCTTGCACCTGTGGACCTTGCCCTGGGCTGGGGACGGATGTCCGATGAGTCGGTCTACGGACAGTTGACCATCCGCCAGTTAAGCCGATTTTACATCTGGCGGACAAGGCAGTTTCCCATTCCGCGGCGCGAGATCGAAGTCAGCAGCGCCAATATGCACATGATCCCTGCTTCCAGGGAGATCGAGCGGGACATGAAGCGGGTCAGGAAGGGTGATCTGGTCCGTTTCACGGGCAAACTGGTCAATGCCGAAGGCACCGGCGGATTCCGCTGGACCACCTCGACGACCCGCACCGACACCGGAAACGGTGCCTGTGAACTGGTTTTTGTGGAAGCATTCGAGATCACTAAACCGGATGGCCGGTAAATCCATCACAAGTGAACGGCGGTTCCACTTTCATCCATCCTTCAATGCCTTGTACATATACACCCCGACCGAGGCGAAAATCGCGGCAAGCATAATAATGACCGGCCACATCGGGATGGCATCCAGCTGACCGAAAGTCACCTGGATGCTCATGTATTTTAGAAACGCGAACATCACGACTACCAACGCGCTGATAATGCGAAGCGAACGCTGGGCGTACCGGTACTGGCGGAAAATGTTGTCGGTTGTGAGCCTGACGGGATAGTTGAAGACGTGAGGATAGTTGGCCAACCACATTATGCCGGCATAAAGCAGGAAGGCGATTCCCGGTAGCAGCCAGATCATGCCTCTGGGTCCGTAACCGTCGGGAACACCGTCAATGCCAAAATGGATCGGTATGGTTTCGGGCAGTGAAAAGTAGAAAATGGCCGGCAGTCCGAAAAGTAGCAGCAACGCACCGTAACCTACCAGCTCGATGGCTTTGTCTGTCGGCTTCTTGGGAACATCCAGCCGGGGTCGTGATTTGCGTGTGCTATCCATTCCGGGTTCGACCGTGGCGGATGAAGTTTTGCCTGATTTACCCATAACCTCTGTCTTGTATGTTACCGAATTTGATGTATCAGCATTTCGTAAGCATGAAATGGCCATGACGGCACCCAACAACTCACAGGAGCATGATTATGGATGTCATGGACATTCTATGTGACCTTATGAATCAAAGATTATTAACACATGAAAAGATAGGCATTTTACAAGTGCCTGTGCTATTTTTCTGATTAATGGCTATCTTTCGCGCATAATTCACTGATCATGTGCAACTGCCGGTCCCCACTGTTTTCCCCGCACATTTGTTACCCTAAATAACCAAACCAAGCATGGCTGATAACACGCCTTCCGAAGAACGCACCTCGAAGAATTTTATCGAAGAAATCATCGAAAAGGATTTGCAGGAGGGAAGGCACAAAACGGTGCTGACCCGCTTCCCGCCGGAGCCGAACGGGTACCTGCATATCGGTCATGCCAAGTCCATCACACTGAATTTCGGTTTGGCTGAAAAGTACGGCGGCGGGACCAACCTCCGCTTTGACGATACCAACCCGGTTACCGAGACGGTCGAGTTCGTCGAAAACATCAAGCATGATGTCAAGTGGCTTGGTTTTGAATGGGCCCGTGAACTGTACGCCAGCGACTATTTCGAGCAGCTTTTCGAATTTGCCATCCTGCTCATCCGCCAGGGCCTGGCCTACGTCGACGATTCCACTTCCGAGGAAATTGCCGCCATGAAGGGTACGCCGACACAGCCCGGGACGGACAGCCCCTACCGGAGCCGCACCCCCGATGAGAACGAGAATCTCTTCCAACGCATGCGTGAGGGGGAATTCTCTGAAGGATCGCGCATCCTGCGAGCCAAAATCGATATGAGCTCCCCCAACATGCTCATGCGCGACCCGGTCATCTACCGTATCAAACATGCCCCGCATCACCGAACCGGCGATAAATGGTGTATCTATCCGACCTACGACATGGCGCACGGACAAAGCGACGCCATCGAAAAGATCACGCACTCTATCTGTACGCTCGAGTTCATGCCGCACCGTGAGCTGTACGACTGGTTCATCGACAAGCTGGAGCTGTACCCGTCCCGCCAGTACGAATTTGCGCGCCTCAACATGTCCTACACCATCATGAGCAAACGACGCCTGTTGAAGCTGGTGGAGGATGGGATTGTGGATGGATGGGACGATCCCCGCATGCCCACCATTTCCGGCCTGCGCCGCCGCGGCTACACACCCGAAGCGATCCGTGATTTCTGCGGACGGATCGGCGTGGCCAAGCGTGACAACACCATCGACATGTCACTTCTGGAGTTCTGCGCCCGCGAACATCTCAACAAGATATCGCTGCGCCGCATGGTGGTTTTCGATCCGGTGAAGCTGATCATTACCAACTGGCCAGAGGGACAGTTTGAGGCACTGGAAAGTGAAAATAATCCGGAGGACGAATCTGCAGGAAACCGCAAGATCCCGTTCGGACGTGAAATGTACATCGAGCGGGAGGATTTTATGGAGGATGCCCCGAAAAAATTCTTCCGGTTGGGTCCGGGACGCAGTGTCCGGCTGAAAAGCGCCTTCATCATCACCTGTGACGATTATGTAAAGGACGAAAACGGCCGGCTGACCGAAGTGCACTGCCGGTATCACCCCGACAGCAAGAGCGGAAGCGACACCTCGGGCATCAAGGCCAAAGGGACCCTGCACTGGGTCAGCATCCCCCATGCACACAAAATCGAAGTCCGGGAGTACGACCGGCTCTTTGTTGCAGAGCATCCCGTTGAGCAGGCGAAGAAAGAGGAGAGGGAGTTCACCGACTACATCAACCCGGAAAGCCTGAAGGCCTTCAGCGAGGCATGGGCAGAACCAGCCGTTGCCGCGGATCCGTCCGACCAGTACTTCCAGTTTATGCGCAAAGGTTACTATTATCCCGACAAGGATTCCACCCCGGAGAAGCAGGTTTTCAACCGGACGGTGACCCTGAGGGATGCCTGGGCAAAAAAGAACAAGTAATCCGAACCGGATGATGCATTCACCCGGTACGGATTCATCAGATACGGATTCAGCCGGTGCGGGATGGACCCGTCCGCCATTGCATCACTTGGTAGCCACTAGCACGGCCGTGATCACCTCGTCGTGCAATTTGTTGATGGCGTCAATTACGGAATCATCGGGTCGCACATCCAGCTGAATGGTGCAGCAGGCGGTAAGTTTTCCGTCGAATATGACATTTTCCATCTCCTGGGCATTGATACCGGCCGTTTTCAGCTCGGCGAGGACGTTCGCAAGCACACCCGGTTTGTCATAGTGGCGTACCACGAGCTGCCACGGTACATCATTCTGGCGGCAGCGATTCAGCCAGTTGCGGACGTATCCTTCCTGGATGTACCCCCGTACGATGTCGACGGCATCCATGGCCACGGCATTCTGCGCTTGTTGTGTGCTGGCCCCGATATGATGGGTGATATAGACATTGTCGAGCTCCTGGAAGCGGCTTTTTACCTCACCTTTCTTTTGCTCGGGCTCCTCGCTGAACACATCCAACCCGGCCTTGATCCGACCCGACGTAAGCTCTTTGTACAGAGCCTCCTCATCCACCACCTCAGCCCGCGCCGTGTTGATGAAAAATGCGCCATCCTTCAGCTTTGATAGCACACCGGCCGAGATGATGCCGCGCGTCTCCGGCTTGAGCGCCAGGTGTATGCTCAGGATGTCGCATTTCGAGGCAACCTCTTCCACGCTGGCGGCATATTCGACTTCCAGCAGTTCGGCCTTTTCCGGGGTCAGGGAACGCGACCACGCCACCACGGGCATCCCGAACGCCTGCGCCCGGCGAATGACGTGCTGGCCGATCTGGCCGATGCCTATGATGCCCAGTGTTTTGCCGAACAGCCCATCGGCCTTGCCGTAGCCGGCCTTGTTCCACACGCCCTTGCGGAAATCGGAGACATTGTCCGGGATGAACCGGTCCAGTGACAGGATCAGGCCCATGGTAAGCTCTGCAACGGCTATCGAGTTCTGTCCCGGACAGTTGGTGACGAAAATCCCGTGCCTGCTGGCCGCCTCCTGGTCGATGTTGTTCACACCGGCCCCGGCGCGGATGATCAGCGTCAGATTGGGACTGTTTTTGATGCATTGCTCGGTGACCACCGTGGACCGGACAATGAGCACCATCGCGTCGCCGATGCCTTTGTCAAGATCAGTGGCAGTGGCACCGGGTTCGTTCCTGACGGTACAGCCGAACTTGTTCAATTCCTGTAATGCCTTATCGGGCAGCTTGTCAGCCAAATAGACGACCATGTCAACCTCCGTGTTTGATGATCTGATTAGTTGAAATAATGTGTTAAAAAAGCGCTTTCACTGGTTATATTATGACCTTTGGAGGCGGAAATCAAATCCACAATTTCGCGATGAAAACCAGGAAGACGGAGAACACAACCGCAGATCGCAACCTTGCAGGGGATGTGCAAAACGAACTCCGTGCGCTCGCCGATCCCGGACAGGCTCGCCACCAGATGCGTTTTTTTAAAACAGGTCCGGGAGAATACGGGGAAGGGGACAGGTTCCTGGGAATCAGGGTACCGAAACAGCGCATCATTGCCAGAAAGTACCGGTTGCTGCCGCTGGATGAGGTAGCCGTGCTGGTCCGGTCCGAATATCACGAAGAACGACTGACCGGACTGTTGATCCTCACTTATCGCTATCCGAAGGCCGTTGTTGGAGAGAAAAAGGCCATCTTTGAGTTCTACATTGCCCATATCCCGTGGATCAACAACTGGGATCTGGTGGATGTGACAGCGCCGAATATTGTCGGTGCGTGGCTTGAGGACCGTCCGCGCGATCTGCTCTACGGGTGGGCCGGGTCGGAAAACCTATGGGAGCGGCGAATTGCGATCCTGTCGACCCTCCACTTCATCCGGAAGAATGATTTTTGGGATACGGTCAGACTGGCGGAGATCCTGTTGACCGACACCCACGACCTGATCCACAAGGCTGTTGGCTGGATGCTCCGAGAAGCCGGCAAGCGCAACCTGGATGTGCTCATATCATTCCTGGAGGAGCACAGCCATCGGATGCCGCGCACCATGCTCCGCTACGCCATTGAGCGGCTTCCCGAACCGCAGCGTCAGGCGTACCTTAGCCGCGGTAAGTGAGTGGGGCCTCGTGGGTCGACGTCGTACACCAGCAGGTGGTCAGTGATGCCAATGGATGGCGACAGAGAAGCCGGCAGGTGGCGACAGTGTTACCAACGGGTCATACCTGCGAGGGCAACTAGGTGCCTTAGCGCAAGGCAACCCCTATCGCCATGTCATCTTCGCCGTCTTCATTCTGAAGTGCGCTGATCATGGTTGTGTAAGCCAACAGGCGGATGTCCCTGACCGGGTGCTCGACCGACAGGTCCCGCAACAGGTCGGCAACGACCGGTGGTACCGTACCGGTTGTCGTGCGTATGTGCACACCAAGCTGAAGGATGACAGGCCTCAAAACATCAGGATCCCGGTCGGAACGGGTAGATTGGTGAAGCTGACGTACCAGTTCACGAATTTCGAACGATGAAAAGTCGGCCTCATGGTATGTGGCTGACCAGGCAATGGTGTCCAGGCCGGTAATCCGTTCAGCCGCGTCCGTAAAATCTGTCCGCACTACAGTGAGAACAGCGGCGGCTGCCAGCAGGGCAATGATTGAAAATGACAAGTTAAATTCACCTTTTCGGAAATTGCTTTTCATAGTGCTTGTAACCTCTTATGATTATATATACATCGTGTTTGAATTGAATATTACTGTCATGAAAGTGTCACGATATATTTATTTTATAATCTTCTTATACAGTAAATATTTCACTTTCAGACGTTGTGAATCAATATAACTCTTTTTGTGGATATAAAGTTCATAATTATGTTATATGAGCTCTCAGGCGCAAAAATAGCTACAAGCAGAAAGGGCTTTTTTGCTCTGAAAATGATGGGTGAAGTGGATGATTCTTTCAACCGAAAAATTAGAAACCTACTACTGATAGCGCTTTTTAACCCGGTTCTGAAAGCCTTAGGATATGTTCGGTAAATAAAACGATAAAAATTTATGGAAGTAATTATGGAAGGGCTTTTAATTATGTATATTCAAATAAAAAAAATGAATTAAGAACATGGTCGCAGTCAGGATAATAAATGAGAATCATAGACAGGCTGAATAAGGTTGCCGTATCTGTGGGGGGAAAGCGGCTGTGCCGTCGAGGAATAATTGGCATCTTAGCCGTGTAATCAGTTATTTTATCTGGAAAGGATGCACGGAAACAACCGTTCTGACATCATTGAAACAAAACAGGAGCAGACATGACCCAGGCACATTTTATTGTCCCCGACCCGAAAAACGAACCGTATCTTTCCTATGCACCTGGAACACCCGGGAGAGAAGCACTCCAGGCAGAGCTTAAACGGCTCAGTTCAGAGGAAATCGATATCCCATTGATCATTGGCGGCGAGGAAATCCGTACCGGTGATACGTCCCCGGTGGTCATGCCGCACAATCACGGACACAAACTGGGCATTCATCACAAGGCCGGAAAAAAGGAGGTCAACATGGCTATCGAGGCCGCCATGGATGCCCGCGCGGAATGGGCCGCCACTCCATGGGAGGAGCGGGTAGCAGTATTCCTGAAGGCCGCTGATCTGCTTACGGGATCCTGGCGCTACACCCTGAATGCCGTCACCATGCTGGGCCAGTCCAAAACCCCGCATCAGTCAGAAATTGAAGCCGTGGGCGAACTGGCCGACTTTTTCCGCTTCAACACCCGCTATTTGACAGAGTTGATGTCCGATCAGCCGCACTCGCCGGACGGAATGTGGAACCGGGTGGATTATCGTCCGCTCGAAGGCTTCCTGTTTGCCGTCACGCCGTTCAACTTCACAGCCATCGCTGGCAACCTGCCGGCTTCCATGGCCATGTGCGGCAACGTTGTGCTTTGGAAGCCCGCCAGCAGTTCGGTGTTCTCCAACTACTACGTGATGAAGCTGCTCAAGGAGGCCGGGCTTCCTGACGGAGTCATCAATTTCCTGCCGGGTTCCGGATCAAAGGTCGGCGATCCCGTACTGGAGAGCCCCCACTTCGCCGGCATCCAGTTCACCGGATCCGAGGGCACGTTCAACCATATCTGGAAGGGAATCGCATCCAACCTGGAAAAATACCGGAGTTATCCGCGCATCGTCGGTGAAACCGGCGGCAAGGACTTCATATTTGTCCACAACTCCGCCAACCTCGATGAGGTGATCGTTGCCGCAGTCCGCGGGGCCTTTGAATACCAGGGGCAGAAATGTTCGGCCGCATCCCGCATGTACCTTCCCGAGTCGTTGTGGCCGGAATTCCGCGAGGGCTTTTTGGGTGAGGTAGGCAAGATCAGGATGGGCGATGTCTCCGATTTCTCCAATTTCATGGGAGCCGTCATCGACAAAAAGGCCTACAAGAGCATCACGGAGTACATCGACTTCGCAAAAGAGGCCAAGGACGCCGAGATCATTGCCGGTGGCGGATACGACGACAGCGTCGGCTACTTCGTGGAACCGACCGTTATCCTTACCACCAATCCGAAGTTCAAGACCATGCAGGAGGAGATTTTCGGCCCGGTCCTGACCATCTATGTCTACAAGGATGCGGATTTTGAAAAGGCACTGAAACTGTGCGATGAAACCTCCCCCTACGCACTCACCGGCGCCATATTCGCCAAGGACCGGTACGTGGTGAAGCATATGTGCGATGCGCTCCGGGATGCCGCCGGCAACTTCTACATCAATGACAAGCCGACCGGCGCCGTGGTCAACCAGCAACCCTTCGGCGGCGCGCGGCGTTCGGGTACCAACGACAAGGCCGGGAGCAAACAGAATTTGCTGCGCTGGCTCTCCGCACGCACCATCAAGGAGGTCTTTGATCCGCCCACCTCGTGGAGATATCCCTATATGGATTGATGAGAATGCGCATTCGGAATCAGATGGACAGCAAAGGAAACACATTGCCGGGAACAAGCCTCCAGGCATGTCGCCTATCATTTTGTTGCCGTGAAGAGAGTATCCTGAAATATTTTTTTTGAATTCGGGAATGAACTTTCCCAAGGGTTCGTTCGTCAAAAAAGTAGTTGTTACGCAATGAAATGCGAGATTTTTACATTTAAAGCGTGTAACATAAGACAATCACTTTATCACGGACTTTCTCCTTGGAAACACAGACACATCCTTTTTTTTTCCTGATTCTGGCTGCCCTGCTGGTTGCCTCCTGCGGCGGTAATGATGCGCAACGATCCGATGGCCCCGGCGGCTGGCCGGGTATGTCGCGTCAGGCCACCAGTGTGGAAACGACTGAAGTCACCACGTCTTCCATATCCGACCTGGTGCGGTCATATGGCACCATACGTCCCCAGGATGTGGTGTCCATTATCCCGCAAGTCAGCAATCGGATAACACGTATCCATGCTGATTTGGGTGATACGGTGCGCCAGGGGCAGCTGCTTGCCAAGATCCATGATGTGCCGTTCCGTGACGCCCTGGAGCAGGCCGAGGCGCAACTTCGTCAGGCCCGGGCTACCTTAGATCGCGACTCGACCGCATTCGAGCGTCAGCAGCAGCTTTTTGAACGCGGTGCCAGCAGTTCGAGCGAGCTGGACAACGCCCGATCGGCATTTGAAGGCAGCAAGGCACAATACGAGTCGGCCCGGGCGGCACTCACGCAGAGCCGCGAAAACCTGGAAAACACCGGGATACGATCGCCGGTGAACGGTGTTGTGCTCTCACGCATGATAGCCGAGGGCGACCTGGCCCGGACCGGTGAACCGGCCTTTGAAGTGGCAAATCTTGTTGGTTTCGAGACACGGCTATTCCTGCCCATGCATGAGTGGGAGTCGGTGACCGTGGGATTGCCGGTCACCATGCGTCTTTCAAACCGTGATGAAGTGGCTGCCCATGGGATCATCTCCCGGATCAGCCCGCAGCTCAATCCCGGCACCGGACTGGGCGAAGTGGTCATCAGCCTGACCGATGCCACCCTGTCAGTGAGACAGGGAGTACTTGTGGATTCGCGTATCACCCTGCGGACTCATGAGAACACGGTCGTTATTCCGCGCTCGGCCATGATCGAACAGGTGGAGACCTACATCGAACCGGAGACCAATACGGTGGAAATCCGGCGAAAGTACAGCGCGTTTGTTGCCGACGGCGACACCATCGCCCGTCAGCGGGAACTGGAGCTGGGACTGGAACAGGGTGAACGGGTGGAAGTGCTGGCCGGACTGGAACCCGGAGAAAAGCTGATCACAACGGGTCACCGCAACCTCAGCGACCGTGACCGGATCCGCATTGCCGGACAGTCGCGGCCCGGCTCCCGAGAACAGCGTCTTGAAGACGGACTGACCGACACAGCCGCCACCGGTTCGGATGCCCCGTCCCGGGGTAGGGCCGGAGCAGCGCAGGGGAGCGAACGGACCAGTCAGGGCGGATCCGGCTCTGCCTCCAATGCGGATGGTGGTTCCGGTCAGGGCGGTGATGCCGGTGAGGGCGCTTCCGGCTCGAATGCAGGCAGCGGCGCTGTGCAGCGCACTACCCAAACGGAGTAACCGACCGGTACCGCCAGCACTATGAAAAACCTCTCCAAACTTGCCGTAAAAAGGCCTGTGACGTTCCTAATGGGCAGCCTGATCCTGATCGGATTCGGGATTTTCGGGTTGCTGAACCTGCGTCTCAACCTCTATCCGGATGTCTCGTTTCCTACAGTAACGGTCTACACAACCTACGAAGGAGTGGCTCCCGAGGATATGGAGGCGCTCATTACGCGTCCCATTGAGGAGACCGTCGGCAGCGTGTCGGGCATTGAGCGGGTGCGTTCGCTCTCAAGCCAGGGCGCCTCGGTCGTGCGGCTCAACTTCAGCTGGGGAACCGACCTGTTCTATGCCGAAACCGAGGTCCGCAAACGCCTGGACATGATACGGCGCAGTCTGCCGCAGGATGCCGAACAGCCCATTGTCTTCTCCTACGACCCCAATGACGAGCCGGTCGTTGTGCTCACGCTCACCTCATCCACCCGGAGCCCGCGCGAGTTGCGCACAATAGCCACCCAGCAGCTCGAGCAGCGGATTGAACGCATCAGCGGGGTCGCCTCGGCCGCCACGGCAGGCGGGTTCGACCGCCAGATCAACATCCGCATCCGCAATGCCGACATGCGAGCCTACAACCTGAGCATTGCCGATATCGCCGGCACCCTGCGCCAGGAGAACATCCAGGTGCCGGCCGGACAGTTGGAAGAGGGCGAGACCACCTATTCGCTGCGGACGGTCGGCGACTTCCGGAATATCGAGCAGATCCGCAATACCATTGTCGGAAACCACGACGGCAACCCGGTCTATCTGCGCGATGTGGCACGCGTCGATGATGGTATCGCCCAGCCCATCGGCAACGTGCGCGTGCAGGGCAACGACGGCGTGGTGATCAACATCTACCGTCAGAGCGACAGCAATGTGGTGATGGCGGCCGGCGGGGTCATGCAGGCTCTGGACGACCTGCGCATCATCCTCCCGGCGGGAGTGCAGCTTGATGTGCTCACCAACCAGGCCGATTTCATCGAAATGTCCATCAGCAATCTGATCCGCACCGGCTTCCAGGCCGTGCTACTGGTGATGCTGATGCTCCTGCTTTTCCTTCGGAGCGGACGCTCCTCGCTCATCGTGGCCATATCCATCCCGGTTTCCATCATCGCCACGTTCAGCATCATGCACTGGGCGGACGTGAGCATGAACATCATCTCGCTATCAGGGCTCACACTTGCCGTGGGGCTGGTCGTCGACAACGCGGTAGTGGTGCTGGAGAACATTTTCCGGTTCCGGGAGGATGGAAACGACGGGCGCACGTCGGCGGTCTCCGGAGCGCAGGAGGTGGCCGGACCGGTGGTGATGTCCACCCTCACCACACTGGTTGTCTTTCTTCCGATCCTTTTTGTGCCGGGCATAGCCGGATTGCTGTTCCGCGACCTGGCCCTGACCGTATCGTTTGCGCTTGTGGTCTCGGTCCTGGTGGCGCTCACGCTCATCCCCGTGATGGCATCGCGGTTCTTCAGCAGTGCGGCGGGATCCGGCGCCGGAGGTGGCACGCAGAACGACCGACGCACGCCATTCCGCCGACTGCTGGACTGGCGCCGTCGCAATATGGTCACCCGCATCCTCAGTATCCCGGTTTTCCTTGTCGTTTTACCGCTTTATCCGCTGTATCTCATCGCTGCGTGGATCTTCGGCGGCATCGGTTCTTTTTTCAGTACGCGTGTGGCCCCGCTGCTTGGCCGGCAGTTTCAGCGGCTGGAGGACCGCTATCGCAAGGCCATCGATGCCGTGGTGCCGCACAGTGGTGTCACAGTACTGCTCGCCTTTGCACTGCTTCTCGCCACCATCCCCATATTTTACCAGCTTGGCGGTGAGTTTTTTCCGTCGGTGGATGAGAACCGCATTGTGCTGGAGGTGCAGCGCGAGCCCGGAGTGAACCTGTTTGAACTTGAGCGTTCGGTCATCCGGATGGAAGATATCATCCGTCGCGATGTGCCCGAGCTGCGCCTGATCGTCTCCGATTACGGCGACAAGATCGGGATCGAAGGGGCGGACAATCCCGGTGGAAACCAGGGGGTGATCCGTATCGAACTGGTACCCATCGAGCAGCGCTCCCGCAGCCAGTTCGAGATAACCGCAGCGTTGCTGGAGGCGCTCCAGGATGT
>SKWQ01000124.1 GCA_007128855.1 Balneolales bacterium | reverse complement strand
TAACAGCCTTCATTTTATTTACCTTATCTCCATCCTCCTTCCATCTCCAATATCCATCTACCTTACCCAACCATTCAGGATATGTTACATGTGAAATAACCCCATCTTTTTCTGCTCCTATAGTAACTAAAGCATTAGGTTTAATATTACAGGGATGAAGAGTTGCGTTAAGAACAGTTTCCCCAAGAGCAGCCATTGCAATGTCATAAAACCAATCTACATGTGTAGCTAATGTATGACACTCTATACCATAAGGACCAGATATTCTTGGGTTTACTTCTATTAAGTAAAATATTCCTCCTTTTTCAATAAACTGCAAATTAGCAGGTCCATCAGTAAACCTAACAGAAGCTAAAGCTTTTTCACATATAGGTAATATTTTATCAAGATACGAATCATATCTAGAAGGAGAAACAATAAGACCATCTACAAAACAATTATCATACCCTAGGAAACGATCTTGGACCAAACTATACTTAATATTACTATCTTGCATCATCAAGTCAACAGAAAACATATCTCCTTCTATAAATTCTTCCAAAATTATACTACCAAGAGCAAAGGGCTTGCCTGAAGTTAAAAAATGTGCGAAGTGATCGTTATTCTCTATCTTTACTACTCCATTAGATCCTGTAGAATCTACAGGTTTACTAATATAAGGAAAACTACCTTCTGGATAACTTGCAGGAATAGTTATCCCTGCACGTTTAAAGCAATGTTTACTTAATCTTTTGTCAGTCATTTTTAAATAAGTAGGGTGTTTAATGCCTTTTAAACCTAAACTACTATTAATATATGCTCCAGTTTCTGCCCCTATATCTGGAATAGCTACACAACCATCTATATCAAAGTCCTTAGCAACCAACAAAGCTGAATCCATGTCAGTAATGGAGACAGGTACAAACACATCGGCATACTGCTTACCTGTAGCATTTTTATCTTTATCTATAGCTATAATAAATACTTTACTAGATTGCTCTTTAAAAGCCTTCATTAGCTCTTTATGTCTTTCACTGGCTCCTATCATTAGTAAGTTCTTCATCAGGAATCACCTCCAGATCTAAACCATTATAAACTATCTGAGCTTTATTGTATGCTTCTTGTTCAGTATTGCCAGTAGTATAAATAGCTACAATAAACTGCTCAGAAGACGTTTCTTTCGTGTTGCATGGCTTAACTTTACTTCCTATAAACTTCATGAATCTTTTTTCATGCTCAGGTTCAAGCTGTTTATATTTATCTGTTCGTCTGCTAAAAACTCCTTCTTTGTCTGAGCCTTTATATACTATCACAAAAGGTTTTGATGTATGAGGGATAACATGAATAAACTCTCCTAAAGCAGCTTGAATAGCCTTTTCAGTCCAATCTATATCACTAGCATAGCTTTTAGCATCAAATATGAATCCTCCAGCCATTCTGGGATTAACATCTATAATATAGATATCTCTAACTATATCATTATTACATATAATTCATTCTACTTCAACAGTTCCATCTCTTATACCAAGAGCTTGAACAGTTCTAAAACTTTCTACTAAGATATCTCCTATAGGACCCTTTTTTGAACTGAACATACAAGTTCCAAAATTATGGTCACTTAACGTTTGATCTAATACAAAGTAATAAACTGGTCTACCATTCTGCATTATTAAAGTAGCACTAAAAATGTCTCCTTTTATATACTCTTCTACAACAAGGTTACTGCTGTTCATAAAATCAAAGTCTCTGTTAAAATCCCATATAGACTCAAACTTATAAACATCTTTTGATCCTACACCAGTAATAGGCTTGCTTATAACAGGAAAACCTTCATCACCTATTGGATAAGGTGCATATCTTTGTGGCATTTTTATATTAGTATAGCTTGTTAAATACGTATACATTAGTTCCTTATCATGAGACAATACTGTAGAAGCAAGAGATGGACCTTTTAGCTTCATACGATCATTGATGTACCCAGTTGTTAGTATTCCTGCATCAGCACATGGAGACATAATACCATCAATACCATATATCTGAGCGATTTCTAAGATGCTTTCTTTGTCTTTTATAGAGATATTTATTTTTTCTAAGTTACTAGAACGTATATTAAAACCTACAGCATCTTTATCTTTATCTATAGCAACTACTTTCAAACCCATGTCAACAGCTTTTTGTATAGTGCTATGCTGATGTGCACCAGCTCCTAAAATCATTAAAGTCTTTTGCATTGTTGTCACCTCTTTCTATCAAACGTTGGTATTGGTGTATCACAAGTATCTATTAATCCTGCCTGTTCTATCAACCATCTATAAGCAATATACTTACTAATCTTACCTCTAATTGGTTTAAACTTGTGATCTCTACTGGCTTTAACTACCAAACCAAAGAAATCATCAAGAGTAAAGGGAGGTTTTAAAACATCAACAATTTCTTCCATGAGTTTTACATTCCCTGCTGAAAAAAGCCTCTGATAAACTGGACCAAAATCAGTAAATATATCTTCAAGAATCTGATAATACTTTGGTAAGTTTACTTTCGTACTGAATCTCTCATAGACATAATCAGAAACATACTTACTTTTTTGTACAGCTTCATCATAATTATCATGTATATACCTTAGCATTGATCTTGCTTCATCTTCATCTCTAAATAAGAATATATAATCATCAGGAACTAGCTCTAATGCCCAAGGAACTTTAGGTAATACAGGCACTAATCCATACTTAGCCATATATAACTGTTCAAGAATTCCCCCACCAAAACCTGCCTGTCTTGCCATCTCTAAAAATACATGAGAACCTGCTGCTTTAGCATAAAAATCATCAGGTTTACAACCAGGATAAAAATCTATATGTCTCGTTGGGTTATAAGAATCTTTACCTTTTCTTCTACCTTTACGAATAATTTCATTCTCTAAGAAGGTAGTATCATGTTTAGGTGTAGTTAAAATAATTTGGATATCTTTACCTGTTCTATACAGCTCATCGTATAAAGCAATCATACGATCTGCTCCATGAGCTTCATTAAGTCTGCCACCATAGAAACAGGTAAATTTCTTATTCTTAGGCATTCCGTAAGGAATTGATTTATCTATATAATCAAAATCTATACCCTTGGTTTGCACCTGAGATTTATCTTGAATCATCTTGAGTGTTTTAGCTGTAAAAAACATTCTAGCTGTTTCTAATGCTTCTTTTCTTGGCAACTCTGTAGGAAACAAAGTATGACAAGTAGCATAAGATGTTGACCTGAGTAGCATATCTTCATAGTAAGTTGCTACAGGAACAGTTCTTGCCATAAAAGCACATGCATACTCCTTATCCTTCTT
>SKWQ01000080.1 GCA_007128855.1 Balneolales bacterium | reverse complement strand
TCCTGTCCGGGTGCGCAGCCCATGTCTTACTGCTCCCGGATCTGGCGCGGCTCGCGCACGCGGATCTGCGGGGTACCCCGGTGCTCCCGGATGATCCCGGTGACGCAGATTCGGCGGGTGAGGTAGCGCTCTTCGGGCGGCACCGGCCAGCGGCCGCGGTCCTCACCCCAGATCACGGCGGTAAATGGCTGGTCGGGATGGGGCCGGCCCAGGTTCAGGAACGTAGGCTCGCCGCCAATCGACGGCCTGAAATCGGCCGATTCCACGATGCCGCACACCTCGGCCCGTTCACCGATGTGATCAGAGGCGTCAAAGGCGGTGATGCGCAGGTCCGGTTCGGCTTCGCGGGACCCGGGCTGGTAGACGCGCGACAGGATCAGTCCGGCCACCATGACCAGGGCCAGCACCGGCATCAGGCGCAGTATCCATTTCCGAAAGTGTCTCATATGATCTTACCGCTTCCCCTGCAGATCCATCAGAACCTGCTCAAGCCCGTCCAGGTTGCGAGCCAGTACCTCGCGGACATCCTCGCCTGTTGTATGACCGATGATACCGATGTTGCCGGAGAATCCGGAATCCACAAGGATTTGGATCATATCGCGCTCGTGGTCGCCCTTCCCGATATCCACGATGTGTGAGCCATCCTTTTTCATTCCGTTGAGGTTGACTGTTTCCAGCCATGGTCCCATTACCCGGAGCGCTTCGGCAAACCGGTCGATCTGGTCGTGGCCGTGGTGGAAATTGAATACGATGCCGATATCGTTGAAGCGGGATGCGCGGATGATGCGCACCTGGTTCCCGGGGATGCCGGCCCAGCCGCCGTGATTGTACAAAGCGACCCTGCTGCCCGATTTCCGGGCCCTTTCCTGAAGCCGGTCCACGATTTCCGCGAGGCGGGCCACTTTCTGGTCGTCTTCACGTCCTGCATAGACGTTTTCATGGAAACCGATCCAGATACTGGTGGCAACTCCTGCATCCTCCAGGGTTTTGAAAATGAATTCCTGCTCGGGCTGCAGGCCATCGGCTGATTTTTCGTCGATCCAGAGCCAGACGGCCGCAAGTTCGATGTCATGGTCCCTGAGGACCCGGATTTCTTCGGGAAAGTGTGGGAGGTGCTGCGCGCGCCAATCATAGGCCATTTTTCGGAACCCAAGCTCACGCAGCATCGAGGCCCGTTCCAGCGGACTGCGATCCTGGCTGTCATAGGGTATGATGCACCATGCCGTCAGATTGTCCATGGAAAAAAGCCGGCTTTTACCGTTTGTGGATGAAGGTCCGGCAGAAAGGTCGGCCGTTGCCACGAGACCTGTTGCCATGAGTCCTGTAAAGATGATGGGGAGCATAAGCAGTTTTATCATGGTGACAGGGGTTGGTGTTTCAGGAATTTAAGGATGTGGGGAAGCGACTCATCCATGTGCTCGAAGCGGTGAGACCCGCCCTCGAAGGTGATTATGTTGCAGCCGTGGGTACCGGTATCAGCAGTTTCGCCGGCAAACCACTCCACGGCCTCGCGGTAATCCAGCACTTCGTCGCCCTTGTCCAGGAGGATGAGGAAATCGCCTTCGCGCTCGATGTCGTCGTACGATGCGGGCACCTCCTTGCGCAGGATGTTCCGGTCGCGCGTGACGAAATTGAGCAGTTTGTGTCCGACGTAGCGCTGCAGGCTGCGTTGCGGGTGGATGGTGGGGTTGACCAGCACGGCGGGAATCCCGAAATGGCTGCCGAAGCGTGCCGCCCAGTAGCCGCCCAATGATGTGCCGGCGAGGGCCGCTTTTGGGAGGCCGGACTGGTCATACAGCGGCCGGAACGGGGCCAGCTTGTCATCCAGTTGCTCGCCGAGCGCCCGGATCACCTCGTCATGCACCGCAAACGAGTCGTAGGAAACACCTGTCACCTTCGCGATTTTTTGCAGGGATACGATCTTGTATCCACCGGGATGGTATCCCGAATTGAACCCATGGATGTAGATGAGGATCATTGTTCCAATTTTAGGTCAGTCTGGCAACTTCGTCCGGGAGGGTAACATAACGAAGAAGCGGTGAATTTTCATGGGGCCGGGTACCGGGATTTTCGGGGACGCTAACCCCCGTCAGGTCAAAAGGTAAACTGTTGCATTTATTAAGAAAGTCTAATGGTGCCGTTGCTTGACATTGTTTAAATTGGTATCAGTTGTAATATACTTTGGATGAGAACAGTACGATCAATAATCAAAAACAGCGAAAAGAGGGCTTTCAAATGAATAACAAGAGTGCTTACAAAATGATCCTGTCATTGTTCCTGGTGGCATTCGTGCTTACCAACTGTGATGTGCAGGATGCCAATGTGGGGACATTCGAGGATGCTGCTGATAAAATACCGAATTTTACGGTCATCCCTGGTGCCGAGAATGTCTCGGTAAAAGTCGAGCGTAATAACAGCAACGCTTACTTCAACGTGAATCTGGGCAATCTCAGCGGTGACGCCGAAATCCTGGATGGCGACTTCCTGGGATGGTGTGCACACTGGAGCGCACCGATCGGAACAAGCGGTGAGGTCTATGACGGCGTCACGCTTTATTCCACCCTTGGGGACAAAAACTGGAACAACCTGAACTACCTGCTGAACCACAGGCAGTATTTCATGGACAATGTCGAGGGTGCAACCTACAAGGAAATACAGGCTGCCATCTGGGCCTTGATCGAATTCAAGGAGTTTGATGTCCAAACCAACCGGATATTCGACAATCTCAACATAGATGCTTTCAACAAGATCCTGCGCAACGTCCGTGAACGTGGCAGTCTTTTCCGGTTCAAGCCGGGCATGATCTACGCCGTATTTGCCGATATGTCGGTCAATGAAACCGATGGCGAAAGCACCCAGACCGTGATCGTCGAGCGCGGCGAAACTGCCTGGGGTGGTAACTCCGAAGGATCCGGTCCCGGATGGTGGTGGTATTTTAATGTTGAGGATGGCGATACACAATATCTGCGTGCCGGACGTCAAAGTGAACTCATCGGAACCGTAACGGTATCTGCAAACAATGGAGACTGTGTCGTTAACTTTGATTTCGATGAATTCTGGGGTGTTCAGAATGCCCTCCAAGCCGTTAAAATCCAGGGTTATGCCAGCGCAGGCAACATACCCACAATGCGGCCGCCGGCAGGACATTTCACCGCCTATAAAGGTGATCTCGTTGATGATATCAGTGTCGGATGCTATCCGTTCTACGCGATCCACCTGGATGCCTGGTATTTCAATCCTGGCACTCTCTGATTGAACAAAGCATACGCAGTAAAAAAAACCCGCGGCATAAAACCGCGGGTTTTTTTATG
>SKWQ01000208.1 GCA_007128855.1 Balneolales bacterium | reverse complement strand
CAACAGAAGTCGTATTTTTTGTACCATTTTTTCCTCATGATCATGATGGATGGGTGGGGCGTCAACAGGACGATGCATCCTGCCGGACTACGGAAAAGCAAAGCATGCCGGCGGACCGCCTGCTGGCGATCCGGGCATGCCGGTATACCCCGTTATTTTATTTGCAATGATGATGCAATGGTATTCAAGCCAGTTGGCATGGCCGGACGTAACATGATTCCCGTATCCCGCATCTGGCTTTGGATGTTATTCATGCAGCCGTTGACGTGATCAATAATGGATCAACCTGCTTTCTTTTCCCCGTGAGCGACTGACAATACAGTGATCTTAGTCGCTTTATAGCGATAACGAACCGTCAATCACTTACCCCATTCCAAAAAAAAAATCGGCCCGCTATGTACCTGAGCTGTGTTTCCTGCCGGTGGAGCTGGCAGGACCCTGCTGTGAAGATTACCGCGATCTGATGCTGCATCCCTGCAACTAAAGAATATATACAAAAAACCCCTGTAGAAAATCAACTTAAAAAGTATGGGGCTCAGGGCGCTACAAGGCTCATCAGGATTCCGCAGAACCAGGCGGCGTAGGTGCCGAGCGCATATCCGACCACGGCCAGGAGCACGCCGACCGGTGCCAGGGCCGGATGGAATGCCGATGCCACGATGGGCGCCGACGCCGCACCGCCGACATTTGCCTGGCTTCCCACGGCCACAAAGAAGAACGGGGCGCGGATGATTTTGGCTACCGTGAGCAGGATCGTGATATGGCACAGCATCCAGATGCCGCCGATCAGGAAGTAACCCGGATTCTGGAAGATGGCCATGATGTCCATACGCATACCGATGGTGGCCACCAGGATGTAGAGCAGCAGGCTGCCGATGCGCGAGGCGCCAACGCCTTCCAGCTGCCGCGCGCGGGTGAAGGAGAGGCCCAGGCCAAGCGCCGTGGCAATGCTGATGAGCCAGAAGAAGGGTGAGGTGAGGCTGAGGCGGTCCAGGTTGGGGAAATTGTCCACGATCCAGGGGGTGATGCTGTCCGACCCGAAATGCGCAATGGCCGTCATCCCGAACCCGATACCGATAATGGCCATCGTATCGGGCAGGGACGGCATTTTCTCGATGCTCAGCCGGTAGTTTTCGACTTTCTTGCGAAGGGAGTCAATGGCGCTCACATCCCCCTTGAAAAAGCGGTCGATGCGGTCGGAAACGCCGGCTCCGTAGAGGAGGAAGGCCAGCCAGACACTGGCAATGAGCACATCCACGGTCACCATGGCGGCGAACAGGTCCGGGCTTGCGCCGAAGATCTCGAGCATGCCTGCCTGGTTGGCCCCCCCGCCGATCCAGCTTCCGGCCACGGTCGCCAGTCCGCGCCAGACGGCATCCGGTCCCGCGCCGCCGACCAGATCCGGGGCAAAAGTGGAAACGATGAGGATGGCCAGCGGTCCGCCCAGCACAATGCCGGTCGTCCCGGCCAGGAACATGATGATGGCCTTGGGACCGAGCTGGATCACCGCTTTCAGGTCGATGCTCAGCGTGAGCAGCACCAGACTGGTGGGCAGCAGGTACCGCGAAGCGACGTAGTAGAGGTTGGATGCCTGCCCGTCAATAATGCCAAGGGTGTTGAAAATGGAGGGGATGAAGTAGCAGAGCAGCAGCGACGGCACGTAGGTGTAGAATTTCTGGAAGAACGGTTTCTCGCTGCGCTGGGTGATGAAGATGAGGGCAAGGATGCCAGCCAGGATACCGAGTACGATGGCGTCGTTCGTGAAAACGGCCGCGCTTTGTGTCGCTTCGTTCATCTTTAATGGTATTTTTGTTCCTTCCTGTCCACCGCTGTGGTGTTTCAAAGCACCTAAAATAGGATTTTTGGATTCAAAACATAACTTTTTTCGGGTGGATACGCTACGAGCCGGGGGTGTCGGTACCGCCCGCCTCCAGGGCCTCGCGGATCAGCTTGTCGCGCCTGCGCCTGCCGCTGTGGATACCCAGGTAAGCTCCCGCCAGGGAGGCCAGTGCGATCGCCCCGATAAAAATCGATGCGGGACCGGCGCCGCTGAAGCGTTCGGTGAGCAGTGAGAGCACGGCGATGGGCAACACCAGCACCAGGCCCAGAATGAAGGGGAACCGCTCCATCTCGAACGTGCGGCTGCAGAACCGGCGTGCCAAAGCAAAGCTCAAATTCAGGAAAATAAGGATGAATCCCAGCAAGAAGACCGGTCCGGCGATGTCGGGCAGCTCCACGAACGGGATGATCGCCTGGGTGAAGAAGAAGATGGTGACCCCCAGCAGGAGGGTGGCCCCGGTGAAGGCAAAAGCCCGTGCGATCTGTTGTCTGGTGTCGGACATGGGTTGGTTTTATTATCTGCTGGTGATCCAGATTTCCGGATCCAGATTGGTGTTCTGGTCGCGGATCATGAAAAAGAGCGAGGTTCCGCGCAGCGAGTCCTCATCCCCCGACCGGCCCAGGACCTCCCCCGTCCGCACAAACCGGTTGCGGCCGACGGCGATGTCGCTCATGTTGCCGTAGACGGTGATGTAGCGGCCGTGTTTCACGAACACGCAGTTGCCGAACCCCGGTATGGGCTGCACGGCAAAGACATATCCGTCATGCACGGCCTTCACTTCGCTGCGCGCCTCGGTGAGGATCTCAATGCCGGGATGGTCGATCCGGGTGCCGTAGACGGGGTTCACCCTGTTGCCGAAACGCGTGGAAACGACCCCGGCCGGCACCGGCCACGGCAGCTGTCCCTTCAGCTGTTCGAATGAGCTTTCCAGCGTTCCGAGCTGCTCGTCGCTGGGCAGGGCCGGATCCTGGATCGGCGTGGAATACCGTGCAATCTGCGCTTCGCGCTCCCGGCGGCTGCGGATGTTCTCCGCACTGGCCAGGCGCTGCTGGCGCACTTCCTCAAGCCGGGCCAGCCGTTCCTGCTCGGCGGCACGTGCCCGCGCCTCCTCTTCGATGAGGCCGGACAGGGTGTTCTCAAGGTTGTCGGCCTCACTCCGCGAAGCGCTCAGCCGCTGCTCCAGCCGCTCGCGGTCGCGCCGCAACTCGGCCACCTGACGTTCCTGGACCTGCCGCCGCCGCTCCAGCGCCGTGCGTTCCTGCTGCGTTTCGGCAATATTCTGCTGACTGCGCCGGCGCGCATCCTCCAGTTCCTCCCCGCGTACCTGCAGCTCCTCCTGCATGGCCGATATCTGGCGCGCCTGACTCTGCCGCTGCTCTTCAAACCGGTTCAGGTAGTACGAGCGCACCAGCATCTGGTTGATGGAGGCCGAGGTGAAAAGCAGCACCTCCTCGGGCACACGCCCATGCTTGTAGATGTAGGTGAGGGTGGATT
>SKWQ01000201.1 GCA_007128855.1 Balneolales bacterium | reverse complement strand
TGCCGAGAGCAAAAACAAGGTGACGCGCATCGGCCGACCAGCTGATCCAGTCCCCTCCGAAGCGGGTCAGTTTTCGGATCGGCAGGGATGTGCTGGATGCGGAAATCTCGAGCGGAGCGCCACCGGCCCGCGGCATCGGGGTGACATAGATATTGTGCATGTCCTTGAAGGCAAGGAAGCGGAAATCGGGAGAAAGCACCAGCTCTTCCGCGGTTTCGCTGACGACATGGTGCATGTAATCCGATCCGTCCGGCTTGATGCTGGAAAGCTTGGTTGTACCGTCCGCCGTCTCGAAGTAGAACAGGCGTGAGCCGTCAAAACTCCACTGTATCCGCGGCATGCGGCGGTTGGCCCCGCGGTTGGCCGTCTCGGTGACATGCGTTACCTCCCCGCTGCCAAGGTCCTTGATCTTGATGTTCAGGAAGAACTCCGATCCCATGTTTTTTCCGCGGTTGACAATACCGCTGCCCTGCAGGTAGGCGACTTTGTTCCCATCCGGTGAAATGACCGGACTGGCATACTGGTTTGGCGTGGATGTGATCTGGCGCACCTCCCCCCTGCGTCCAATGCGGACCTTTTTGATGTGTCCGCCCTTCTCATCATCCCAAGTGGCGTAGACTACGAAGTTCCCGTCCCGCGACACCGAAGGCGCGTATTCAAGATGCTCCCTTGTCTCGGTCAACCGCTCCGGGGTACCGTCCGGCAACTGCATCCGGTACAGATACCCGGCCGCCTGGAAAACGAGATGTTCCTTGTCCGTGGTGAGCACCGGCCACCGGATGACCCGGGCGTCGAACCGCTCGTCCGGTACGGGAAAATCAAATGAAACCGCATCGGCAATTTTTTTGCTGACCGTGGCCTGAAACGGGACATTTGAGACAGAACCATCTTCAAGGGCTATCCGATGAAGTTTTCCGTCAAAGCTGATTACAATGTGCAGATTATCCGGAGTCCATGCGAATGCAGGATACACCCCGTGGACGGCCCAGGTCTCCTGCTGGTCCAGATCCAGTCCGTCGAACAGCACGCGCTCGCGGCCGGTGTCCAGGTCGCGGATCATCAATGCCGAACGGGTACCGATCCGGCGCACGAATGCCAGTTTACGTCCGTCGTGGGAAGGGGTCGGTCGCACTCCCCCGCCAGCTGCACGGGTCACCGGCTCGATGCGTCCGGTCTGCCTGTCGAAGCGGTTGATCTGGAAAATGCCTTCATGTACATCTTTGTTATAGTCGAACGGACCGGAAAAGCTGTAGTAGACCCAGCGGCCGTCCGGGGAAACTGAGGGTTCGTTCTGGTCGGATGTCCAGGTCTGCTTTTCAGTGAGCCGGAGTCCGCTGCCGCCCTGCACGTGGTAGAGCCAAATTTCCCCTGCCCCGAGCGACCGGGTGCCGGTGAAATGCTTTCGGGCAACCAGATATTCGCCGTCCGGGGTCCAGTAAGGCGAGCTGAGCAACCGGAACGATTCCTTGGTAACGGCGCGGCGATTGGAGCCATCCGCATCCATCAGCCAGATGTTATCACCTCCATCACGGTCGCTGGTGAAGGAGATGGTTTTGCCATCCGGGCTGTACCGTGGCTGCATGTCGAATGCGGGTCCGCCCGAGAGCAACTCGGCTTCGCCTCCGTTGATCGGCACGCGGTAGATGTCCCCCAGCAGATCAAAAACGACGAAGTTCCCATCCGGACTCACATCCAGATTCATCCAGGTACCCTCGTCGGTCTCAAAGCGGATATTCCGGGTGGGCCACTCATCCCATTGCCGGCCTTCAACTTCCCAGTCCTGAGGGGCATCGTTTATCACCCCGCCGGGTACAGGTGTGGTGTCGTTCTGCGTAGATGATGTCTCCAGTCCGGCCGAAAGGGATATCACCAAAAGAATTGCGAGCAAAGCATTCATGTCTGAAATATTAATGTCCGGTTACCAGTCAAAAATGGTATCGGGGGAAGATACAAAAAAATGACCGGATGCCTATAATGAGCGTTGGATTGTCGCGTGTTCGTGTTTTGTGCGTATCGTTTCAGGTCGTATTTTTAGCCGAAACATCGGCAGCCGGGTCCGTTCCCCGGTGAGACTACCCTTAAATCCGATCCCTATGCTGGAAATCCAAAAACGCCTTAGCAACAGTTTTTACGCACTGCTTGCCCTGCCCGCCACGGCCATGGGGTTTGGCCTGTCGATTCAAATTGCGGCGCTCAGCTGGCTGCTCACCTACCGGTACGGCCTCGAAATATCCGATATCGGCCTGGTCTGGGCCACCGGACCGATCGCCGGGATTCTGGGACAGGTGATCATCGGCATCATCAGCGACAAGGTCTGGATCTGGAACGGCCGCCGGCGGGCCTTTATCGTCATTGGCGGGGTACTGGCTTCACTGATGATCCTGGCGCTGCCGAACATTGGCGTGATCCAGGCGGGATTGGGACTGGAAGGCATCCTCGGCATCGCGATCCTGATCTCGATGGTCCTGGATCTGTCCATTAACATCTCGTTCAATCCCACGCGGTCCATCATCGCGGATGTCACACCGGAGGGACAGGAACGGACCAAGGGCTATACCTGGATGCAGACGGTCTCGGGCACCTTCGGCGTACTCTCCTACGCCATCGGCGCCATTTTTGGAAACATCACCCTGCTCTATTTCGGCGTGTTCCTGGTCTTCTTCTTCTCGGTTATCCCGCCGTTCTTCATCAAGGAACCGAAATATCTTGGCCGATACGGAGAGGATGAGGATGACATCGCACGGCAGCTGGCCGGAGAGGACGATATGCCGCAGAGCATCAATGATGCCTCCCTGTCGCGCATCCTGATCAGCATCCGTCCGCTCTGGGGCTTCCTGATGTACGGCATCTACGCCATCGTCAAACGCCTGAGCGGATTTGAATTCCCTGGCTACTACTTCGAGATCTTTGCCCTGATCGTGACCATCTACCTGATCGGCGAGACCCTGTTCAAGTCCGAAGAGGGCAAATCCAGGGAGGAAGCCGGAAAAATCGGATTCCAGAAAGTGCTGGCCGCCCACTCCTTCTCCTGGATCGGGGTGCAGAGCATGTTCATCTACTTTTTCGCTTTCGTCTCCTACCGGATGCCGGAGCTGACCGATGTGGGCGTGGGCAGCGTGGTCAACTGGAGCTTCTTCTCACTTAATCTGGTGGCCGCGATCATTCCGGTGCTGGCGCTCGGCCCGCTTGCCAACCGGTACGGCAGGGTGCGCGTCCACGCCACGGCCCTGGTCATCATGGCCATCGGGTATGCACTCATCGTGTTTCTCGGGGATTCGCCCTGGACTCTCTATCTGCTGATGATGGTGGCCGGCATCGGCTGGGCCTCGATCATCAGCCTTCCGTTTGCGATCATGTCCCAGAAGATCGCACAGAACCAGATGGGGCTCTACATGGGACTTTTCAACCTCTCGGTAGTGCTGCCGCAGCTGGTTTCCAGTTTTGCCGTTGGGGATATCATGCAGGCCGTGGATAACAAGTCCATTCTGCTGGTCATTTGCGCGGTGACTGTGGCCTTCTCAGCGGGAGCGTGGTTCCTGGTGTCCGAGCCGAAGGACGAGATGACGGAAAATCCTGTCCTTATGGATGAAAAAATAGAAAAGAAACTGGGAGGATGATCCGGGCAGGCTATTTCCGGAAATAAAAAAACCCGATACCCCGAAGCAGTTCGGGATACCGGGTTTTCATTTCGGCTTTCAGACAGTGCTGAAAGACGGGCTGCAGGCCGGACTTAGAAGCCCATGCCTCCGCCCATTCCGCCCATGCCACCCATATCGGGTGCACCACCGGGTCCGCCTTTGTCATCGTCTTTCGACGGCTTCTCGGAGACAACCGCCTCGGTGGTCAGCATCAGGCCGGCAACCGAAGCCGCATTTTCAAGCGCGGTGCGGGTTACTTTGGTCGGATCGATGACACCGGCCTTGGTCAGATCTTCATACACTTCGGTGCGTGCATTGTATCCAAACGCGTCCTTGCCTTCCTTGACCTTCTGGACGACGATGGAGCCCTCAGCACCGGCGTTACCGGCAATGATCCGCAGCGGGGCTTCAAGCGCCTTGCGCACGATGTCGAAGCCGACTTTCTGATCCGGGTTTTCACCTTTCAGGTTGTCAAGCACATGGGCACAGCGCAACAGGGCCACACCGCCACCGGCCACAATGCCTTCCTCAACAGCGGCCCGGGTGGCATGCAGGGCATCTTCCACACGAGCTTTCTTCTCTTTCATCTCCACTTCGGAAGCCGCGCCGATATACAGAACGGCAACGCCGCCGCTCAGCTTGGCCAGACGCTCCTGGAGTTTCTCGCGATCGTAGTCGGATGTGGTATCCTCGACCTGCGCCTTGATCTGGTTGATGCGGGCCTTGATATCGCTATCCTTGCCTTTTCCGTCGACGATGGTGGTATTGTCCTTGTCGATGGAGATGCGGGCGCTCTGACCGAGGAAGTCAAGTGTGGCATTTTCCAGCTTGTATCCGCGCTCTTCAGAGATCACGGTTCCGCCGGTGAGGATTGCAATATCCTCGAGCATGGCCTTGCGGCGGTCGCCAAATCCGGGAGCTTTCACTGCGGCAATCTTGAGCGTGCCGCGGAGCTTGTTGACAACCAGCGTAGCCAGGGCTTCGCCTTCCACATCCTCAGAGATGATCAGGAGGGGTTTTCCGGTCTGGATCACCTTTTCGAGTATCGGAAGCAGATCCTTCATGCTGGAGATCTTCTTGTCGTAGATCAGGATGAAAGGATCTTCCAACTCGGTGGTCATCTTGTCGGCGTTGGTCACGAAGTAGGGCGACAGGTAACCGCGATCGAACTGCATACCTTCGACCGTCTCCAGGGAAGTGTCGGTGCCCTTGGCCTCCTCAACGGTGATCACACCATCCTTGCCCACTTTCTCCATGGCATCGGCGATCAGGTTGCCGATGAACTCGTCGTTGTTGGCGGAGATGGTACCAACTTGTGCGATTTCGTTGCGGTCGCTGATATCACGGCTGATTTTCTTGAGTTCTTTAACGACAGCTTCAACCGCCTTGTCGATGCCGCGCTTCAGGTCCATCGGGTTGGCCCCGGCCGTTACGTTCTTGAGACCGGTCTGGATGATGGATTGTGCCAGCACCGTCGCTGTGGTGGTACCGTCACCGGCATTGTCACTGGTTTTGGAAGCTACTTCGCGTACCATCTGGGCGCCAAGATTCTCCACTTTGTCTTCCAGTTCAATTTCCTTCGCAACAGTCACACCGTCCTTGGTCACCGTGGGGGCGCCAAATGATTTTTCGAGGACCACGTTGCGTCCGCGGGGACCGAGGGTCACTTTTACCGCGTTGGCCAGTTTGTCGACCCCTTTCTTGAGGCCGTCACGGGCTTCGACGTTATAATGAATTAATTTTGACATAGGTCAGATTTCTGTTTTATAGATTAATATGTTTGATTGAAAGCTTATCAGGAGAGGACTCCGAGGATGTCGGCTTCCCGCATGATCATCAGCTCTTCGCCGTCAATTTCGATTTCGGTTCCGGCATATTTGCCGTAAAGCACCTTGTCGCCTTCCTTGACGGTCATGCCGATTTGCTTCCCGTCCTCGTACTTCCCTTCGCCGACCGCAACCACGGTCCCGCGCTGCGGCTTTTCTTTCGCTGAATCAGGGATGATGATCCCGGAGCTGGTAGTTTCCTCAGCGGAATCCGGGCGAACCAATACTCTGTCACTAAGAGGTTTGATGCTTGCCATAGTGTTGCTCTTTTTGTGTTTAATGTTTGTAATGTTGTTTGGCACTCTTGCTTCATGAGTGCCAGAATGGAGTTCGTGCAAATAATAAGAAATGCATCACAACTGTGCAAGGGGCATTTTTTACATTTTAGCACTCTGCTCCACTCGAATGCTAACAGTGCTGAAACAACCGTTCATGGTCTGGCGTTCATCACCTGCCTTCCAGCCATTCCGCCAGCCGGACAAACTCGAAGGGCTCGAGCTCTTCGGCCCTTCGGCCGGCATCGAAACCATCGGGAAATGAGTCGCCATAAAGCCCCTTCAGCGCATTGGAAAGGCGTTTGCGCCGTTGTTGAAAAGCCGTCCGGACCACAAGCTTGAAGCGGTCCAGGGGCACGGGCAGATCGGCCGCCGAACCTGGAAAAAGGTCGTTGCCCGGCCGGTACGATATGACCGCACTTTCGACCCTGGGCGGTGGATGGAACACATGGCGTGATACCGGAAAGAGCATCTCCACCCTGCCCAACACCTGCGCCTGCACACTGAGAATGCCGTATTCCTTGGTCCGCGGACGGGCCACCAGCCGAAGGGCCACTTCTTTCTGGATCATCAGCACCGCCTGGGTAAACAGAGGTCCCTGATCCAGGATATGGAACAGGATGGGACTGGTCAGGAAGTAGGGCAGGTTGCCGATGACGTACAGATCCTTGCTGCCCTCCCGGGCGAGTGAGGCAAGGTCCGCATCCAGAAAACTGATGGGATGGATGGTCACGTCCGGGCACCGCTTCGAGATCACATCGATCGCCCTGTCGTCCACCTCGAAGGCGTGCAGGTCGGCGAACCGCCCGGCAAGGGGCACGGTAAGGGCGCCGGTGCCGGGACCGATTTCCACAACACGGTCCGTGCTCTTTGCCTGAAGGCTGTCGACGATCTTTCGTACGATGTTGTCGTCCTTCAGAAAGTGCTGTCCAAGTGATTTCTTTGGTCTGATCTGCATGGATATGGTTGTGAAAATACCACCCAATTCACCATTTTTTTTTATAATTTGTCATATTGATCCTTCCACGAATAATTCGGTACCTACATGGAAATAATGAATCCCTACCAGGTGGCGCACCAGTTCGGGCTTAAAACGCTGGAAAAGACCGAAGGATACACCGGCTCGCGCGTCAGCATGAAGATAGGGTTACCGAAGGAACGTTCCAAGGATGAGCGGCGGCTGGCGGTCACTCCGGGCGGGGTTTCGGACCTCACTGCCAGCGGGCATGAGCTCTATGTCGAAGCCGGTGCCGGAGAGGATGCCCGGTTCGCCGATCATGAGTATTCGGATGCCGGCGCCACCATCGTCTGGTCCACCGAAGAACTCTACAAGAAGTCCGAGATCATCCTGAAAGTGGCCCCGCCTGATGAAAGCGAGCAGGAGCTGCTGCAGCCCGACCAGACCATCATCTCCGCGCTGCATCTGGGCAACACCACCGAGGGCTATCTCAAGGAACTGACCCGTAAAAACATCACCGGCATCGGCTTCGAGTTCATCAAATCACCCGACAACAGCTTTCCCATCGTGCGCATGATGCACGAGATCACCGGATCCATGACCGTGCAGATCGCGGTCCACTACCTTGAGAACAACCAGCAGGGCCAGGGGATCCTTCTCGGCGGGATATCGGGTGTGCCGCCGGCCACGGTGGTCATACTGGGCGCCGGCATCATAGCCGAGTACGCCGCGCGCACCGCTCTGGGATACGGGGCACAGGTGTTCGTGATGGACACCGACCTGGCTCAATTGCGGCGTCTCGAGAACTCGCTCGACCGCCGCATCATCACCGCCATGGCGACCCACCAGTTCATCTCATCGGCGCTCAAAGTGGCCGACGTGGTCATCGGAGCGGCCATGGTGGAAGGCCACCGGTCCCCATGCTGGGTGACACGCTCCATGGTCGAGACCATGAAGGATGGCAGTGTCATAGTGGATGCAGTCATCGACCAGGGCGGCTGCATCGAGACCAGCCGCATCACCTCGCACTCCGATCCGGTATACGTCGAAAACGGTGTCGTCCATTACTGTGTGCCTAACATTCCATCCAATGTGGCCCGGACATCCACCATTGCCCTGAACAATCTTCTGGTACCTTTCCTTCTGGATATCGGCGATGCCGGCGGCCTGCGGGAAGCGCTCTGGACCAATGTCAGCCTGCGCAACGGCACCTATGTCTACAAAAGCCAGCTGACAAAAAAATCACTTGCTCAACTCTTTGATATGCCGTACCGCGACATTGAAATGCTGATTGCCAGCCGGATCTGATCCGCACCTATGCGGCACAGCACATCGCTCCGAAAATCCACTCAAAATATTGCTGTCAAAGCATATACATTCTCTTATCTACCATTACTTTTAACTAATCTGCTCCAATAAACATGATGAAACCAACCAACTTTACGTTACTGACCGCCATACTCCTGGTTGCCGCATATGCATGCGGTCCCACACAAGACAGCGATGTGCTTCCGGGTCCGCTGAGCGAAGCCGACATCCTGAAGCACGTCGAAGTCATCGCATCTGATGAGTTCGGCGGCCGCACGCCCGGCACCGTCTATGAAGAGATGACCGTGGCTTATATTGTCAACCAATTCGAGGAGCTGGGAGTCGAGCCCGGCATGCCGGACGGCTCCTTCACCCAGGACGTGCCGCTGATGGGACAGATGACACACAACCCCCGCGTATCGCTCCTTTCGGACGGCAGGGAGGTTCCATTGGCCTACCAGGATGATGCCATGGCATGGCCGGCACATACCCAGCAGTCCGTGGATGTCCGCAACGCCGAACTTATCTATGTCGGATACGGCATCGAGGCCCCGGAAGAGGACTGGGACGATTTCAAGGGCGTGGATGTATCCGGCAAGGTGCTTGTCTTCAAAAACTTCAATCCGGTGACGCATGAAGACCGGTTTGACGGTGGCAACCGCCTGTACTACGGACGCTGGACCTACAAATTCGAGCAGGCTATCGAAAAAGGCGCACTCGGAGCCCTGATCATCCACACCGACGAGACCGCCGGATACGGCTGGGATGTGGTCCGCAACAGCTGGAGCCGCGAGCGGTTCTTCGTATTTGAGGACGAGGAGCCGGCAACACAGTTCAACGGATGGCTGACCCACGACCGAAGCCGTGAGCTTTTTGAGAAGGCCGGGCTCAACCTGCAGGACATGCTGGATGCCGCCGAGAGCCCGTACTTCGAACCGATCCCCCTGACCGGCGTACGCATCAACGCCACCATGGACGCCGTCTACCGCAACATCGACGGGCAGAACGTGGTTGGTAAGATAACGGGATCCGATCCCGAACTTGCCGGGGAAGCCGTGGTCTTTTCGGCCCATCACGACCACCTCGGAATCGGAGCGCCCGTGGACGGTGACTCGATCTTCAACGGTGCCTGGGACAATGCCAGCGGTGTCAGTAAAATGCTCAACCTCGCCCGCCTCTACCAGATGGAACCGGAGCAGATCCGCCGTACCCTGTATTTCGTTTCGGTGACCGCAGAGGAATCCGGTCTGCTGGGATCCCGCTATTTTGCCGAGAATCCCCCGGTGCACGCCGGCAAGATCTCCGCGAACATCAACATCGATGCCACCAATATTTTCGGCAAGACGAAAGACTTTGTGGCCATCGGGTATGGCAGGTCCGACATCGACGAAATCCTTGCCGAGGAAGCCGGGCGCCTTGGCCGCACCGTCAAGCCGGATCCGCGTCCGGAGCAGGGCATCTACTACCGGTCCGACCACTTCTCCTTTGCCCGGGTCGGCATTCCCGCCCTCTATCCCAACCCCGGCACGGAGTTCGTGGACAAGCCGGATGACTACCACGATCAGATTGCCGAGTACCGCTCCAAAATCTACCACACCGTCCACGATCGCATCCACGACTGGTGGGACCTATCCGGGGCGGTCGAAGACCTCAAGCTGATTTACCGCGTCGCACTGAGCGTTGCCAATGCCGATGAAATGCGCCGCTGGACACCAGGGGACGAATTTGAGGAGGCACGAATACGCGCACTTGAAGAGGCCTCGCAGCTCTGACCGGTGCTGCGATGGGCAAACATGGCAACCAGAAGGGAGTTTAGCGAACGGAATTTCCGGCGGATCAGCTGGGTCAACATCGCGCTGACCCCTCCCCTTCTGGTCCTGTTCGCCTGGCCATATTCGATCATTGGCCTCTGGTACGATTTTCCTGAGTACTTGTTGTATGCCGGAACCTTTCTGTTTGCTTTTCCATTGACCCTCACGATCCTTCATGGCCATGTCACCATAGCCCTCGGCGCACTGCAGCGGTCGCATTACCATGAATGGCTTAACCGCCACCGCTGGGGATTCGGATTCTGGATCCGCCCGTTCTTTTTTTTCACCCGTTTTCGATTGACCCTTTTAATTAGTAGTTTAGGGATGTTGATTGCAGGTATTATGATGTAATTCATCCCGTCTTACATGTCCCATAACCAAATCACACTACCTATGAGCAAAGACAATTCTATCAGCAGAAAAGCCTTTTTGGGGAAAATATCCATGCTTGGCCTGGCCGGTGCCGGCGCCGGCGTGTTTCTTAAAGGATGCGGCAACGGTGAGGAGGCTGCAACGGAAGCCGCTGATCCCTGCGCCGACCTTTCCGGCCTCAGCGAAAGCGACATCCAGCTTCGCGAAACACTGCAATATGTCGCAGAAACGCCGAATCCGCAAGAACGCTGTGACAACTGCGAGTACTGGATCGACGACCAGCACGGACCGCAATGCGGTGGTTGCACCCTATTTGCCGGACCTGTCCATCCCGCCGGATGGTGCGTCTCCTGGGTGCCCCAATCCTGATGCCCGGCTGAGCATAGCGGGTCCGGCCAGCCGGTCCCGCTGATTAGAGCAAGATAAATGCCCGTTGCAACGCTTCCTGGTTTTTGCAGCGGGTTTTTTTTGACCGATAATCTGTCCGTCCGGCAGCACTATCGGCTGGAGATGAACCGGGAGCGCTTCATCGTCTTCTGCATCCTCTTGCTGAGGAACTTCCTTCGCCCCTCGGCCGGCCGGCCGTCATTGTAACGTTTCCAGAATTTTTTCTCGGACTCAAGGGTGCCAATGAGGATAATTTTCTGCACTTTCTTCAGTACAAAATCGGGCTCCGGCTGCAGCACGATCTCCCCATCCGTTTCCACCCCCACAATGGTGCATCCCGTGCGGTCACGAAGTTCAAGATCGCTGATTTTCTTCCCGCACATTTTCTCGGGCATATCCACCTTGAAAATATTAAGCCCTTCCGCCAGCATGACCATCTCGCCGCTCTGCAGGTAATTGAAGATGGCGTTGGCTCCCATGGTGGAATAGGACAGGCTGAAGTCGGCCCCGGCGCGTCGCAGCGTATGCAGGTTCCGGTCCAGGGTGGCGCGCGAGATAATCTGTATCTCAGGACGGAGCCGCCGGCAGTACAGGGTCAGATAGATGTTCGTATCGTCCTCGTTCGGTGTGATGATCACGGTATGGGCATCATTCAGCCCCGCCTCCTTGAGCACCGAAAAATCGGCGGCATCGCCCACGACATGATGCTCCGGAGAAATATCCTGCTGCTCATGTCGTTCAACGATCTTGTACGGGATCTGGCGCTCCTGAAGGGCTTTGGCAACAACCGAACCCACTTTGCCACCACCAAGGACGACCACCGGGGCATCGGTGGCATGATAGATGCCCATGAGCTCATCGTAGCGGCGCAGATTGGCAACGGTCCCCACCAGCACCAGGATGCTGTTTTCCTTGATCAGGGAATCCGATGAGGCGATCCGGTAATTGCCTCGCTCCCAGATACCAACGATGTTGACACCAGTGAGCTCCCTCATCTGGGTTTCGGTGAGCGTTTTTCCAACAAGGGGGGTCTCCATTGCCGGCGCTTCCGCAATCACCAGCTCCTGGAACCTGCCGATCACATGCACACGGGCGCTCCCGCTCACCACCCTGCGCACCAGGGCCTGTCCCATCATTTCCGACAGGTTCAGGACCAGGTTGCTGCCGGCCAGTTTCAGGATGTCTACCGCATCGTTGCTGTTGGTAAAGGCAATGACCGGCACCGACTCGCTGAGTTCACGTATGGTGAACGTGACGTTCGTGTTTACCCGTTCGTTATCGTTGACCACCACAAGTGCGGCCTGCTCCACCTGAAGCTTTTTCCAGGTATCCGGGTCGTCCACATGGCCGTGCACCACCTCGTACCCCATGTCACTGACCTCCAGTGCCTCCGACAGATCGGGGATGACGATCCAGTAATCGTACTGGAAGGCCTTGAGCTTTTCAATGAGGGCTATGGCCACACTGTTGTATCTGGTGATCAGGATGTGGTTTTTCGTTTCCGGCGGAAGTTTCCTCGGCGCCCTGGCCTGTGCCTGCGCCTCCAGCCAGGGAGCGTAGAAAAACTGGATGAAGGTGAATGGCAGCATGACCAGCAGGAACACGACCCCGGTAAGCAGGACCATCGCGGAAAACAACCTCCCCAAATCTGAATGGAATACAATATCGCCGAACCCAAGCGTGGACATGGTCACCATCGTCCAGTAGAATCCCGATATCCAGCTGTGCTCCTGCCCTTCATACCGGCTGATGACGTGAAACAAAAAGG
>SKWQ01000007.1 GCA_007128855.1 Balneolales bacterium | reverse complement strand
TTCCAGGGATTCCTGATCTTTTTTGCCATTATCTACGTCTGCATCCTGGCATTCGTCCAGTTCGACCTGCCGGAGGAGTTCCTGGTGTCGGTGCCGCTGCTGGACGGGACCTTCCAGTCGCTGAGCGTGAGCCGCGACAGCTGGTCACAGATCTTCCCAAGCTGGAACATGGAGTTGCCGGGCGAATATTCCCGGTACAACCTGTTCGGCATCGCTGTGCTGTTCTATCTGTTCAAGAGCACCATTGAAGGAAGCGGCGGGACCGGCGGCTATCAGATACAGCGCTATTTTGCCGCGAAAAGCGACCGCGAGGCCGGGCTGCTCAGTCTCTTCTGGATCGGGCTCATGGCGTTCCGGTGGCCGTTCGTGGTGGCCATTGCCATCCTGGGCATCAACATCGGTCTGGGTGGAAGCGTGATCGCCAATCCCGAGGAGGTGCTGCCCATAGTGATCATGAACGAGCTGCCGATCTTCATCACGGGGCTGCTGGTGGCCGGACTCATTGCCGCGGCCATGTCCACTTTCGATTCGGTGGTCAATGCGGGGGCCGCCTACTGGGTCAAGGATATCTACCACCGGTTCCTGAACCGGCGTGCGACCGAAAAGCAGCTGGTGCTTCAGAGCCGGCTCTCCTCGGCGCTGCTGATCGTGGTCGGATTGCTGCTGACGTTCGCGTTCCGCAACCTGAACGACATCTGGGCGTGGCTCACCATGGGCCTGGGTGCCGGTCTGATCATCCCACAGATCATCCGCTGGTACTGGTGGCGCTTCAACGGCTACGGATTCGCCTTTGGAACGCTTGCCGGGATGGTGCTGGCCATCGGGCAGCGGCTGATCGCTCCTGAGATCCCGGAGTACACATCGTTCATCTTCATTGCCGGCGGGACCTTCATCATGTGCATTACCGTGACCCTGCTTACCAGTCCGACCGAAAGCAAGGTACTGGCCAAGTTCTACAAGATAACACGTCCGTTCGGTTTCTGGGGACCGGTACGCTCCCTGTTCCGCAGGGACGACATTGACCGGATCAACTCGGAGAACCGCCGCGACATCCTGGCCGTTTGCATTGCGGTACCGTGGCAGATCATCCTGTTCCTCACGCCCATGTCGTTCATGACCAAGCAATGGGGCAATTTCTTCATGCTTGCCGGAGTGCTTATCGTTCTTTCGATAGCGCTCTATTTCGCCTGGTTCCGTCATCTCTCGACGATCGATCGCGGCCGGCAGGAGGAACCGGTGCCGGTTCGGCATGTGTGATGTGAAGCGGTCAGCTGTTCCCGTGGGCATGCCGGGCGTCAGGCGAATGCCAGAGGCGAACACATAAGTAGTATGGTGATGCGGCTGTCTCGATGTGATTGCATAAAAAAAGGCCATCAGGAGCGATACCTGATGGCCTTTTCCGTATCTGCGGTTTACCGTCCGGTAACCGGTTATCGTTAAATGAAAACCGATTTGCGGAGGGGATACCTTCTGTTCCGGGTTATTTCACCAGGGTCATGGTGCGGGTCATGACACGGTCACCGGCACGGAGCTGATACAGATAGGTGCCGCTGGCGAGCCCTGTCGCATCGAAAGCCACCTGGTGGGTTCCGGCCTGACGCATGCCTTCATTGATGGTGGCAACACGCTGTCCGGCAGCGTTGAAGATATCAACGGCCACTTCGGCTGCGTCATTCAGGTGATAGACGATCAGCGTGGACGGGTTGAACGGGTTGGGGTAGTTCTGGTCCAGGCGGATGCGCTCCGGGGTGTCGTTCGAAACCGTTTCACTGGAGGTGGGTATCGGCGAACCGATGCCGAACTCGAAGTACATCAGCGGGTTGTTGGAGGACATCACCACACCGTTGCCATCCTTGGAGAAGTGGACGAAACCGGTAAGCTGTACGTTCTCAACGGCATCCTCCACAAAGAAAACGATGATATGGCGGAGGACGGGAGCGTTCACATCGGTGACGTCCACGACCGAGAATGGCTCTTCGGGGTAGTCCGGACCGGCGATGATGAAGCTGCCCATGTCCGTTTCGATGTAGTCGATGTCGTAGTTGTTCACCGGGAGGATGGCGGCATCCACACTGGTGCCGATATCACCTGTCTTGTAGTTGAACAGGGAGGCCTCGATGCCGGCTCCGTTGGTCCATACCCAGTCGGAATCCGGGATCTCACCAAATCCGTTGCCATAGCCGAACTGAGAAGTCTGGAACTTGTTTTCCTGTACCAGCTGACCTTCATCCCAGTTGAGGACCAGTATATTGGGGTTCTGGAAACCGGAGACAAGCACGGTCAGGTCGTCACCGGTGCCGAGCACGCCGAAACCCTGTCCCCACTGACCCCATTGACCGCTACCAGGCATTTCTACGGCTTCATTGAAGACAACGACAGGATCGGCGTCTTCATCCGCCCAGTAGTAGATCCTGGTATTTGCTTCCATGACCTGGTTTACGGCAAAGATCTGGCCGTCACGAGTCGTTGCCACTTCGATGACATGCAGCCGCTGGTCCCCACCGCGCACCTCTTCGGTCATGGTAAGATATTTGATGAAGTCGCCGTCTGCCGCACTCACAACGGCAATCTGGGGATCTCCGTCGATGACGGTCGGAATCAGGATGTTGCCGGTGAGCCGGTTTACGGTGCCGCCCTGGTTGGTGTAGGCGGGTGCTCCCTCACTGTTGAAATCATACAGGAATTCAACGTCGGCGGGCATCACTTTCCAAAGCGGATCAAACAGTTCAAAATCATCGGCGACTGTCTGGGCCGACACGGTAAGGGTCATGCCCAGGACAAATGCAAGGCATAACGTGGAGAGGCGAACAGTAGTTGTTGGTTTCATGGATTCTCCTTTTTGTTTGCTGTTGTTGTGTTGAAAAAAACAATTTTCATGGTGGATTTGTCCCCTCATCCGCAGACCGGCACCAGGCCGGCCTTCGGGTGCGGAATCACGAATTACATTTCATTAACGGTCACATTCGGATTGGCATCCCACCACATGCGGCGTGTGGGATGAAGGTCGAAATTTCCGGGATTTCCGCCCTGACGTTCAACGGCATTGCGGAGATTCTCGGGATTGAGACCCTGCTCCTCGGTGGGATACCGGACTCGGCGCGGCAGCTGTCCGTTGGTTTCCCCGCCGCCGGGCGCCATGATCGGGTTGAGCTGCGGATAGCCGGTGCGACGGATTTCGGCCCATGCTTCCAGGCCCTGTCCGAATATGGCCAGCCATTTTTGTGTGATGATCTGCTCCAGTTGTGCCTCGAAACCGCCGCCGGCGTTGTAGGCAACCAGCGTGTTGTCCAGGTACTCATTGATGGCCGTCTGAGGGATCACATCCTCGGTTTCTTCGAGAACTTCACGGTGGCCGTGGTTGAA
>SKWQ01000115.1 GCA_007128855.1 Balneolales bacterium | reverse complement strand
ATGGTGCTGGTTATAGTGACGATCATGGGCAAGGTGCGGCAATCAGGAACTATGAGGACGTGGTGATCCTGACGGGGGACCTGTCTCTTTACGAACCGATGGTCACGTCCGTTGCCGACCGGTTCGGGGTCCCGCTGTACACCAGCCGCGGACCCTCGCTCATCAGCAATCCGTTCATCCGGCGCCTGCTGACCTATTTGAAGCTCGGCGACAACGATTTTCCCATTGACGATGTGTCCCGTGTGTTTGCCGACAACCGCCTGCGGCTGCCCGATCTCCAGGATCATGATGAGAACAAGGCGCCCAACATCCGCCATTTTTCCCAGTTTTGCCGGGAATACAACTTCCGCACGCTGGACGAGGCCGCTTCGGGCATGGAGCGGGTATTTGAGTGGCTGCTGGATCATATCCAATTTGAGGAAGACGAGGAGAGGGAGGAGCAGCGACGGGAGCAGGAGCGCCGGAATCGCGAGTTTTATACCTCGGTGCTGGATCATCTGGACGCACTTCGCCGTTTCTACGATACTCCGGAGCGGCAGGACCTGAGTGCCTGGGTGGAGTGGACGCGGACTTTGCTGCAACTCCAGGGGGACCTGATGAGCCGCGAGGCCAACGAGGTAAAAGAGCTGTTTGAAATCATCCTGGAGAAGCTGAAGCAGTCGGAAGCGCGGCTTGGTCTTGGACGCCTAATGGGAAGGCGTGAATTTTTCCGGGTGCTGGAACTGCGTCTGAAGGAGACGAGGGAGCGTCCGCAGGAGCGTCACGGCGGCATTTTGCTCACCGAAATCCATCAGTTGCCGGAGGTGCACGACAAAACCGTATTCATCCTCGGCCTTCATGAGGAGGGGTTCCCCCGGCAGGAAAAACCCGATTTTCTGCAGTTCCGTTATGAGAAAACGCTGAAGCTGCTTACGGAAAAGGACGGATCGGAAGGATACCTTGCAGCGCGCATGCAGTTTCAGCGGCTGCTGTCATCAGGCAAACCGCGTTATCTGAGCAGGCCGGCACTGGTGGCGCAGAAACCCGTGATGCCGTCACCGCTCTGGGTGGAGCTGCTTGAAAACCGGGAGGAACAGAAGTTGCGTCCCTGGCCCATAACCGGGCAAAAGTGGCTGATGAGCGGATGTGAGACCGGCCGGTTGGTGTCCGCCCTTACACTTCGGGACAATCCGGCACATATCACCGATATCAAATGCAAGGTCGTCCACGGTAAAATAACGCAGGCAGAAAGCGAGCACGGTGCGTCATTCAGGTCCCCGGAACTGCGTGACACATGGACCCGCATCCACCAGAAAAATTCCGGTAGTGCAGGGGCAAAACAGTCTGACTGGTACTCCTGGCAGCTTGCGGCGGCTGTGCAGAAAGCGCGTCAAAATCAGCACGAAATGGGACGTTACGATGGAGTGCTGGATCCGGATATCACATCGCGCTGGCTGGAACAGCAGTATGGCGACGGAGCGATGCATATGAGCATCAGCCGGTTGGATACATATGCCGGCTCGCCGCACGAGTACTTTTTCAAATATGTGCTGCGGTTGAAGCCGCTGCATGAATATCAGGACGATGCCGAGTCCAACATCAAGGGCAGCCTGTTGCACCAGATTCTCGAGGAGTTCTATTCCGAGACCCCCGAGGAGGGGCCGCCGGTCTGGCCGGAGGAGGATCCCGATGCGGCGAAGGATCGGATGGATAGCATTCGGCGGCGGCTGACCGAGGTGTACCGTCACCAGCTGGGCAATCCGCAAAGTCCGTTTCCGGGCATCCTGGAGAAAAACCTGGAGCGGGTGACGCGGTGGTTCCTGGAGCGGGAAGCACTGGGGCGCGGGGGGATGCTCTCCGATGTGGCAGATGCGCGTCCGGCCGTCTTCTATCCGGGTTCGGGATTCCGCATGGAGCACCGGTGGAACTTCGGTATGGAAATGGCGGGTGTGCCGGTGCTGTTCCGGGGGATGATCGACCGGATCGATGTGACCTCCGACGGGCAACGCGCGCTGATCTACGACTACAAATCGGGCAAGTCCGGGACCCGGTCCTATGAAAATATCAAAAAGGGAACGGGGTTCCAGCTGCCGGTCTATGCCATGTTCCTTCGCCAAAGCGGGTTGAAGCATTTCGTGGCCGGATACTATACCCTCCCGATCAACGGGAAAAAGAAAGATGTGAAGTGCGACTATGCGCTCGGCTCGGCGGAGATGATCGATGACTCGCATTTAATGAAAAAAGACGGCTCCGGCCGGAAAATCACCATGCAAAAATTCAAGCCGGAAGCGGAGCTGGACGCGTTCATGCAGGCCATAGAACAGCTGCGGATGTCCTGGATCGTGCAGGCGATCCGGTCGGGACGGTTCCACACCAGCCTCACCGGCGATCCCGCCTGGTCGGACTTCAGGCACATCAAACGCTACGAAGTCCGAATCCAGCAGCAGCGCAAGAACCGCGAGGTTTCGCGGCGCCGCAGGAAGAAACTGAAATTCGAGCTGGACCGGTACTACCTGTTCGAACCGTTCTGGGAGGATGCGAATGGCGGATGAAAGAATGAATATGGAACAGACACCGGACACGATCACCGATCAAATCCGTCGCCACAAGGGATTCCTGATCCTGGAAGCCGGCGCCGGAACGGGCAAGACCTACAACCTCACCGAGCGCGTCATCCACCAGCTGGTGGATTGCCAGGTGCCGCTGGAGCGTCTGCTGGCGCTCACCTTCACCGATTTCGCCGCCGCGGAAATGCGTTCGCGCATCTATGCCGCCATAAACCGGAATATCGGTACTTCGAAGCACCTGCTCACCACCCGCCAGCGCTTTTCGCGCAACTATATTTCGACATTCCACTCGTTCTGCAATCGTATCCTGCAATACTTCCCGGATGAAGTCACTGAAATATCGGTGCCCGATGCGCCGCGCGTGTTCGGCCGTCCGGATCATGAGCAAAACGTAAACGGTGCGCTGGAACTGCTGACCGACTACGACGAGGTGCTCTGGATGATGGAGTGGCGCAAGCGGTTTTACAGCAAGTACAAGGATCACGAGGCGCTGCAGCGCCAGCTCACCCGGCTGTCCGTTGCCGATTTCGAGCAGTTCATGAAAGACCTGTCGGGGGTGGATGACAAGGCGTTGGAAGCACTGGCAATGCTGGCGCCCGGACAGTATCCCGGTTGGATCGGAAACGTCTCGGAGCACTGGCGGAAAGAACGCGATGCCCTGTTGCAGGAGCTGCTGGATACCTTTGCCACCCATCCGGAGTGGTTTGCCTCGCCGGACAAAATCCCGCGGTCGATGGAAACCCTGGCGTCCATCAAGAACAAGACGGGCGGATTCGCAAAAAAAGCGTTCAATAAAAATGAAATCGATGAGGAGACCCTGGCGGAGAT
>SKWQ01000172.1 GCA_007128855.1 Balneolales bacterium | reverse complement strand
GACATACCCGTGATGGATGTCAACCTGCCCTATTTTTCCCGCTGGAACCTGTTCCTCAAACGTATACTGGATCTGGCTGTCTCACTGCCGCTTGTAGCATTGCTCACACCGGTGCTTCTGATACCGGTGCTCATCCAGCACGGAAAGCGCACGCCTCTGAACATATCTGTGTCAGATTCGATCACCCATACCATCCCTCTGTTTCTGCCCTATAGCTCCCATCGCTGGAAAAACCGGTATCTGCTGCTATGGAAAGTGGCAACCGGAAAGATCAGCATGGTCGGCGGACCGGTGGTGCCGGACCGCAAACCGCATTATGCCAACGTGAAGCCGGGGCTCACCGGGTTCCGGCAGCTCTCCGAAAACCGGCTTTACCATGAGGACGAAAAGCAGATGCATGAGCTCTACTATCTGCAAAACTACTCGATCTGGCTGGATCTGGACGTTCTGGTAAAAACGCTGATCTACCGCCACCCGACACTGGAAATGATCGACCGGGGCAGATGAGTCGCTGCCTATACCCGTGACGTTACCTTCGAGACCATACCGGGGTACCAGTCATCATACGTGCCGTCCCCAATGTGACGTCGGATCTCATCCATCAGCCAAAGGTAGAACGTCAGATTGTGCACGGTCGCAAGCTGTAATCCGAGTATTTCACCGGCGCGGAAGAGGTGGTGCAGGTAGGCCATGGTGTGACGGGTGCACAGATCGGAGGGGAACCCGTCGTCGGCCGGGCCGAAATGTGTCTTCCACCGGGCATTTTTGGCATTGATGATGCCGTTGCGGGTGAACAGCATCCCGTTGCGGGCATTTCTGGTAGGCATGACACAGTCGAACATGTCCACCCCGCGGGCCACCGATTCCAGAAGGTCACCGGGCGTGCCGACCCCCATCAGGTAGCGTGGTTTTTCACGTGGAAGAAGGTCCGTGCAGATATCTGTGATCTCGTACATTTTTGCGGCCGGCTCACCGACACTCAGCCCGCCGATAGCCATGCCGTCGAACCCCATTCCGGACAGTACTTCAACGGAATTGCGGCGGAGATCAGGAAACACACCGCCCTGGCAGATGCCAAACAGGAACTGCCGGTGACCGTACCGGTCCGTACTGTTACGAAACGCCTGCAGGCAATCACCGGCCCAGCGATGTGTCAGATCAAGTGATTGGCGGACATAGGATTCGGTCGCCGGATAGGGCGGACACTCATCCAGGACCATCATGATGTCCGAGCCAAAAATCCGCTGTGTCTCAATGACCTGGGACGGCGTGAATTTATGGGAGGATCCGTCAAGGTGGCTCTTGAAGACCACGCCGTCCGCTTCCAGTTTTCGGATTTCGGACAGGGAGAACACCTGGTAGCCGCCGGAGTCGGTCAGCAGGGCGCCGGGCCAGTTCATGAAGGAATGGAGTCCGCCGGCCTGTTCCATGATCGCCGTTCCCGGACGCAGGTACAGGTGGTAGGTGTTGCCAAGGATGATGGGCGCCCTGATCTTATCGGTGAGGGTGCGGGTGTCGACGGCCTTGACCGTGCCGGTCGTTCCCACGGGCATGAAGACCGGGGTAGGGATGGTGCCGTGATCGGTTTGGATCTCACCCAGGCGGGCTTTGCCTTTCGACGTTTCTTTTATGAGCCGGAACACGTTATATTCGGGATTACTGAAATATTTGTGACTGTAATTGAGCTCAAATATAACGAGTCGCCAACTTAACCCGTAATCGATTCTTTTTTCGGTCCGAAAGGCACAATTGCAGCTGCGTCACCTCCGGCGTCTTTTTTTTTAAAAAATCGTTTCAATCGCTATTGGTTTGGATAAGGCAAGGGAAATAATCAGTACCATCATCAGTGATTTTATCTTCCTGATACTGGCGTGGTACATCTTTTACTATCTCAGGTTTGAGCTGGGCTGGATGAGTGCGCCATCCGGAATGGGACCTTACAGCCTGTTTATTCCGGGAGTGGTCATTTCCATCTTCTGGATCGCCATTTTCGGGGTATTTGGACTGTATCGCCATCTCTACCTTATCTCCCGGTTTGACGAGAGCATCCGGGTGGCGAAAATCACCATAATCGGTACGCTCATCCTCTTTTTCCTGCTGTTCATTGATTCGCTGGGGTGGACCTCGGACAACCTTCATCAGGCAAAATGGGTCACGCTGATCTACTGGCTGATTGTGCTGGGCTGTGTTTCGACCAGTCGGTTCATCCTCCGGACCATCCAGAAACACCGCGCCCTGCGTGGCGAAGGGCTGCATCGTGCGTTCATCGTGGGCACCGGTCCGACCGCACAATCCGTCCATGAAAACCTGAACCGCCACCGAACTTCCGGGATGAATGTGGTCGGCTTTTTACGGCTGAACGGGTCGGATACCGATGAGATCAGGGTCGACAGGAAGATGGTCATCGGGTCGATCGGGGAAATCAAGGATCTCATCCTGGAACACAAGGTACAGGAGGTCATCGTGGCCCTGGAGAAGGAGGAACGGGACAACCTGGTCACCATCCTGGACCAGATCGACATACCTGACGTATCCGTGAAAATCCTGCCCGATTTCCACCAGATGATCACCGGCCTGAACCAGACCAATCAGATTTTCGGCCTTCCGCTCATCGATGTGATGCCGGATCCGATGCCCACCTGGGAAAAATTCATCAAGCGGCTGATGGATATTGTGCTTTCGCTGCTGATCCTGATTCCCACACTGCCCCTGATGATTGTCCTCACCCTGATCATCCGTACCACCTCGGCGGGACCAGCCATTTTCAAACAGAAGCGGGTGGGCAAATACGACAAGGTATTCACCATGTACAAATTCCGGACGATGTTCATCGATGCCGAGAAGGAGAGCGGCCCGGTCTGGGCAACCGACAATGATCCGCGAATCACCCCGATCGGTTACTGGCTGCGCAAACTCCGGCTCGACGAACTCCCGCAGTTCTTCAATGTACTCAAGGGGGACATGAGCCTGGTTGGGCCTCGTCCCGAAAGGCCGTATTTTGTCGATCAGTTCAAAAAGAATATCCCGCTGTACTCACGGCGGTTGCGGGTGAGGCCGGGTATTACCGGCTGGGCGCAGGTAAAATGGAAATACGATGAGAACCTGGAGGATGTGAAGGAAAAAACGAAGTACGACCTGTTCTATGTAGAGAACATCTCGCTGAAAATGGATTTCAAGATCCTGATAAACACCATAATGACCGTATTAAAAGGCAAGGGACAATAGGCATGAGCCAGAAAAGTGAAATTGGAAGCAGGGACACCCTGATCATTATACCGACGTACAATGAAGCGGAGAATATTGCGAAACTGATACCTCATCTGCTTGGCCTGGATGAGCCGATGGATATCCTGGTGGTGGATGACGGATCACCGGATGGAACGGCCGGGGTTGTGAAGGGACTGCAGAAGAAGTACGCCGGCCGCGTGCATCTGATCGAGCGAGCCGGCAAGCTGGGACTTGGTACTGCCTATGTCACGGGGTTTTATTACGCCCTGGAGCGGTCCTATCAGTATATCTGTGAAATGGATGCCGATTTTTCCCATGATCCGGACGATGTGCCCAGACTGGTCCGGGAGGTCAGGGAGGGGAACTGCGATGTGGCGATCGGTTCGCGGTATATCAAGGGTATCAGCATCATCAACTGGCCGCTTTCCAGGCTCATTCTGTCCTATTCGGCCAATATGTATGCCCGCCTGATTACGGGCATGCCGGTACGCGATACCACGGCAGGGTTCAAATGCTTTTCCCGCAAGGTTCTGGAAAAGATAGACTTGAAAAAGATCCGGTCGAATGGATATTCATTCCAGATTGAAGTACATTTCCGGGCATACAAAGCCGGGTTCACCCTCAAGGAGGTCTCAACTATCTTCCGTGAGAGAACGGAAGGAGTCTCAAAAATGTCTAAAAAGATAGTGGTAGAAGCTGTCTGGATGGTTTGGATTCTCAAAATTCGCAGTATCTTTGGCATCCTCTGACGGCGCATAGGACGAAAGCAAGGTCAATTTACGGTTTAGGCGGGCGGCAGGCAGCACCGGCAGTCCGGCCGCAGAACCACCGGGCGACCTTTGCTGTAAACGGGTTCCGATACGGCCTTTGGAACGTATCTTACAGTAAGTGCACACCAGCAATCCAGACGAATGAATTATCTAGACTTCGAAAAGCCGATCATTGAGCTGGAAAAGAAGATATCCGAGCTCAGTGAGCTGAACATCACCGACGACAATGTGCTCCTGCCCGAAATCAAGCGCTTGCGGGAGCGGGTCGAGGAACTTCGGGCATCCATTTTCTCCAATCTGACACACTGGCAGCGGGTGCAGCTGGCCCGTCATCCCGACCGGCCCTACACGCTGGACTACGTGTACAATATCATGGAGAATTTTGTGGAGCTCCACGGCGATCGCTGTTTCAGTGACGACAAGGCAATCGTCGGTGGGTTAGCCACATTCGAGGGCAGGTCCGTGATGGTGATCGGACACCAGAAGGGACGCGACACAAAAAGCCGGAAATACCGCAATTTCGGGATGCCCAATCCGGACGGTTACCGCAAGGCGCTGCGCCTGATGAAGACGGCGGAAAAATTCGGTGTCCCGGTCATAACCATGCTCGACACTCCCGGGGCGTTTCCCGGACTGGAGGCGGAGGAGCGTGGACAGGCCGAGGCCATCGCCCGCAACCTGCGCGAAATGGCCCTGCTGCAGGTCCCGATCGTGACCGTCGTCATCGGTGAGGGAGCAAGCGGCGGTGCGCTCGGCATCGGAATGGGCAACGAGGTGTATATGATGGAAAACACCTGGTACTCCGTCATCTCACCGGAATCCTGTTCCTCCATTCTCTGGAAAAACTGGGATTACAAGGAGCAGGCTGCCAGGGCGCTGAAATTGAGCGCGCAGGACCTCATGAAGCTGAAGGTCATCGACGGCATCATCAGGGAGCCCCTGGGCGGGGCGCACCGCAACTATGCCATCGCCGCCAAGGCCGTGCGCGACCAGCTTGTCGAGAGCCTCGACCGGCTGTCCAAAATGACCCCGGAAGAGCTCAAGGCCCATCGGATCGAAAAGTATTCCAAAATGGGTGCCTGGGAAGATGTATCCCGGAAACCGGCCGGTAAAGGTAAGGGCGGGACAGCCAAAACCGGAAAAACTTCAGTTTCCGACACCCCGTCCGGATCCGGAAAAACAAAAAGCCGCCAGAAAAAATAAATGTTCCCGGACCGTCCTCCCATACTCACCTATACCATGCAGCTGCGCAGCCGGTACAGCGAGACCGACAAGATGGGAGTGGTCTATCACAGCCGCTACCTTGAATATTTTGAGGTTTTGCGGACGGAGTTCATCCGTGAGGCCGGGCTGCCCTACGCCGATATGGAGCGCGACGGCGTGATGCTTCCGGTGGCAAGGGCGGAGGTCCGGTACAAGAGCCCCATCCGGTACGATGAACTGATGGACGGGCGGATGCTGATCTATGATGAACCGACCGTGAAACTCGTCACCTGGTATGATATCCGTCCCGCCGGCGCCCCGAGACCTGCCGTGCTCGGCAAGGTGGAGCTGGTATTTGTGGATATGTCCACCCGCCGTCCCATGCGTGTTCCCGAATCCTTCCTGACTAAAATCCGTGACTATGCAGCAATGGCCTGAACATGTGCAGCGTATCGTGTCCCTGGCGCTTGAGGAAGACCTCGGTTCCGGCGACATCACCACCAACGCCATTTACAGCGGCAAAGAGACCGGGTCGGCGGTGTTGGTGAGCCGGGAGGATGGGGTGCTGGCCGGTATCGGGCTGGCGAAGTTCATCCAGAACCTGGTCAGCGAAGAGGTCACTTTTGATGCCACCCTTCAGGATGGCAACCGGCTCACTCCCGGCATGGTGGTCGCCCGTCTGCACGGTCCGCTGGCCCCTATCCTGAGCGCCGAGCGCACGATGCTCAATTTCCTGCAGCGCATGTGCGGCATCGCTTCACAGACCGACCGGTACGTGCACGTACTGAAATCCACCGGCACCCGGATCCTCGATACGCGAAAAACGGCTCCGGGACACCGGTTCCTGGACAAAATGGCCGTGCGCATCGGCGGCGGGACCAACCACCGGATGCGTCTGGATGACCGGTTCCTCATCAAGGAGAACCACATCCGCATGGCCGGCGGCATCGGCAAGGCAATCAGGTTCTGTTCCGAATATCGCGGGCAGCATGGATTGGAAGCCGGGCTCGAGATCGAAGTCACCAATCTGGAGGAACTGCAGGAGGTGCTGGACTGCGGGGGCGTCGATTACGTGATGCTGGACAATATGCCGCTGGATGAGATGCGCAGGGCGGTCCGGCTGGTCGATGGACGGATCCGGACCGAGGCTTCGGGCAATGTCACCCTGGACAGGCTGCGCGATATTGCCGGAACCGGGGTGGATTTCATCTCTTCCGGGGCCCTCACCCACTCTGTCAGGGCAATGGATATCTCCCTGCTGGTCGATGGCGGAAAGGCGGGAAGCTGACCGTTTTGTGAGCAGTATTCACACGGACCGGGAGCAAAGTTCCATATCATAATGAGCACAACGCCAGGGACACCACATCACCGGCCATCGGAGCCGGCCGGAAACAACGCCTACGGCTGGAAGCTGCATCCCATCCTGTTTCTTCTGGTGGTTTCTATATCGCTGTTTTTTGCTTTTGTGGTATGGAGTACGCCCGTCATGTACAGCAGTATCACGGAGTGGCATGAGAGCTGGCAGAGGGTTTTGATGTCACGGGTCTGCCACCAGCAAATCGACCGCACATTTGTTTCCGGAGGGATCCCCCTTGCTGTTTGCAGTCGATGCACCGGTATTTATACAGCGTTGCCGTTAGTGCTGCTCGTTTTTTCGTTTTTTTTCACTGTGCTGGTCAGGGCAAAGCGTTATATTGTCCGGATATTTGCACTTGCATCGCTGTTGGTGATCCTGGATGGAGCCGGCAATCTGCTGCATCTTTGGCAGACAGCGGATCTTATCAGATTACTGACCGGAACGTTGTGGGGTATGGCCGCAGGCCTGCTCCTCATCATTAGTGTGACAATACCCCGCGATTCATAAACAGGAGGATCTTTCGTATGGAGCCCGCTCAAAACAAAAACATCTGGAATGCCGCGATAAAAGCTGGTGTGATCTTTGGATTTGTCGTTTTTCTGGTATCCACCATTGGCAGTTACATAACCATCAATTCCGAGCCGACCGGCAACCTGTTAAGCGGTACCATCCTGGCGTCGGTCGTTGGCTGTCTGATCGCGTTTTTTGGTGGTTTTCTGGGTGTCAAATTCTATATCAACGAATACGGACCGGTGATGAAGATCGGTCAGGGCGCGGTCATTGGACTGATGGCCGGGATCGTCATGGCGGTCGTCTCACAGATCCTTGCCCTTATATGGCCATGATCGACGGTGCCTTCATCGAGAACCTGCAGACGGCCCTCATCGCAAACATCGAGATATCCGAACAGCTTCCCTCCGCCCAGAAAGAGGATATGATCGATGCCGTCTATGCCCAGTTCCAGAATTTTTATGGAGTCGGGACCATCCTGCAGGGATTCTTCATGGGCATCGTCACGTATGGCCTCCTGAACCTGCTGAGCGGCCTGCTTGCCGCCAAGTTCATGGGAAGGGCTCCGGAGCCGGAACTGTAACATACATCCAGATTATATGACTGAGCATTTTTCCAGCAGAAGGGATTTTCCACCGGGAGACCAATCCGGTGATGGTTCATCGGCATCCGGCAGCAGCATGCCCACCGGTTTCCTTCACGAACAGAGCTGGGCCGAGCGCAACGGTTTCCCGCTCTGGCTCATGGCATTTGTCTGGCTGGTCATCTCCTTCCTGCTGTTCCAGCTGGTGGGTACCGCCACCACCGTGATCTATCTGCTGCTGGTGAGCGAGGATCCGCTTGCTTTCGACACCGCCATGCTGCTGGAGCACCTGGATGTCCTCTTCATCGCCAATTCCCTGAGCCAGATCCTGTTTCTCGGACTGGCAACCTGGCTGGTCACCGGCCTGCTGACTACCGGCAGCCGGTCGACGTTCCTCCGTCTGAAAGCGGACAGCCGCACGGTACCGGTCATACTGCAGACGGCCGCGCTGATCGTCGTGATGCAGCCGCTCATTTGGCTGCTCTCCTGGCTGAATGCGCAGTTCCCGTTCTCAGACGGATACATGGCTTTCGAGGAGAACCAGATCGAAATGCTGAAAAACTTTCTGATGGGGGACCATATTGTGCTTCTGACCCTGATCCACATCGGGCTGGTCCCCTCGGTCTGTGAGGAGATACTTTTCCGGGGCTATTTCCAGAGAGCCCTTGAAAAAACCTGGGGTATTTGGGCAGCCATCATCATCGGCGGACTGTTGTTCGGCATCTATCACATCCGGCTCACGCAGGTCATACCGCTGGCTGTCATCGGCATGCTGCTGGCGTGGATCGTGTGGAAATCCGGCAGCCTGTACCCTGCAATGGCCGGTCACTTTGTAAACAATGGCGGAAGCGTGATCTTGGCGTCGCTGTATCCTGAATATGTGATGGAGCAGATGACGGCAACCGAACTTCCACCCGTATGGCTCTTGTTGATTAGTTTGGGAGCCACTATTATGCTGTTGCTTGCCATCAATCAAACAACCAAGCGGGAATGAACCATGTTCAATGAAAAAATCAAACCGGACAACGTCGATAACTGGAAGTGCGTGTACGAAACCAGTATCGAAAGCGAAGCCAGCCTTGTTAAGGCGTTCCTGAAAGACCAGGGGCTTGAATGCGAAGTGTTGTCGAAGAAGGACAGTGCCTATACCGTTAATTTCGGCGATCTTTCCGCCCTGTTTGTCTATGTGCCGGCCGACCAGGCCGGGAAGGCCGTGGAGGCGCTGGAAGAGTGGAAGGAGGGTAAAATCGACTACGAGGGCAAGGGAGAACCAGACGAGGATGATGAAAACGGTGCCTGAGCTGGTCAAACGCATTCTTTCAGCATTAGTCGCGGCGCCGGTTTTCTTGTTGGTAACCTGGCTGGGGGGCTGGTATTTCACGATTGTCTTGATCCTGACCATGATCGTGATACAGGTTGAGATCATCTCCATGCTTTCCAGGCAGGAACTTGCCGCCAGGAAGCTGATGACCGTACTGCTGGGTGTGCCGGTGATCCTGATGGCCGTGATGCCCGATATGGCCTGGATGCTGTTTCTCGCCATGCTGCTCCTTGTCCTGGTGACGGAAGTGTTCCGTGATCATGGCGATGGGTGGAAACATCTGCTCGCCACCATCTTTGTCGGCGTCATGGTACCGGCACTGATATCCGGACTGATCATCCTGCGGAATATGGGCGACGACCGTACCGGGTTCATCCTGGCTTTCACGTTGCTTTTGATGATCTGGGCCAATGACACATTTGCCTATTTCGGCGGTAAAACCATGGGCAAGATCAAACTGGCCCCCAAAATAAGTCCGGCCAAGACCGTGGAAGGATTTGTCTGGGGTTTCTTCGGAAGCTTTCTGGCCCTGGGGCTGTGCATGCATTTCATCCCCGAATATCCATTGTCGCTGGGAGCGGCCCTGCCGTTTGCCGTGATTGCGGGATTGTTCGGGCCGGCAGGGGATCTGGCGGAAAGCAAGCTCAAGCGCGCATCCGGTATCAAGGATTCATCGGGTCTGATGCCCGGACACGGCGGGCTGTATGACCGGTTTGATGCCATACTGTTTTCCGCCCCGGCCGCGGCCGTCTATTTATATGCACTCACGCTTTTTGAGCTGCTCTGAACTGCAACGGGATCCCACCCTGAGCCATCCTCATTCCAACGGAGAAATCGATGAAGATATTCATTACCGGCGGGACCGGTTTCATTGGCGGCCACCTGGTCCGCGCCCTTGTTGAAAGAGGCGACACGGTGGTCGTCGCGACCAGGAGTCCCGAAAAAAAGGGTGACAGCCCATCGGTCCGTTTTGTTTCCCTTGAGGACGGTCTGGCTGGGCACCTGGAGGGCTGCGACGTGGTCGTCAATCTGGCGGGGGAGTCCCTGTTCGGAAAAAGGTGGACTGCGCCCGTAAAAAAACGGCTTCGCGAGAGCCGCATCAGGACCACGCGTTCGCTTGTGGATGCCATGGGACGGCTGGACAAAAAACCGGCGCTTTTCATCTCCGCTTCTGCGGTTGGGTATTACGGTGATCGCGGATCCGACAAGGTTACCGAAAAACACCCGGCCGGTGGCGATTTTCTGGCGGAATTGTGCCGGGAGTGGGAGCAAGCCGCTGTCGAAGCCGAAAAGTACGGGATCCGGGTGGTGAACCCGAGGATCGGGGTTGCCCTTGGCAGGGAGGGAGGGGCGCTGGCCACCATGCTGCCGGTATTCCGCTCATTTGTGGGTGGTTCGATTGGTGCCGGAACGCAGTATTTCCCATGGATCCATGTGGATGACCTGTGCCGCAGTTTTCTTTTTATGATGGAAAACAGTGCAATATCGGGTCCCTTTAATGCCTCGGCGCCCAATCCGGTGACCATGGATGAATTTGCAAAATCGCTGGGCAGCACGATATCCAGGCCTTCCCTGTTCCGTGTCCCGGAATTCGGGCTGAACCTGGTCCTGGGTGAAGCCGCCATCATGATCACCACGAGCCTGAGGGTCATCCCGGAAAAAATCCTTGGGGAAGGATTCCGTTTCCGTTTCGAACATGTGGAGCATGCCCTGGAGGATATTCTCGCCGGTTGATCAGCTGGTCTGGGCCGGGTTTCAGGTGACGCGTAATTACGGACGCCGGAATGCCCAGCACCGCAGGCCGTCCCTGGTCTGGCCGATGAGCTCCCGCTCCCCGTTGCCCAGCACATCGGCAACAATGGGGAATCGCACGGATGCAGAGGGGATATCCGGTACTTGCTCGCCGGATTCCACCTGCCAGGCATATACCCGTCCGGTGGAGGCCACCCCGACCATGTCGGGTTTGCCGTTGCCGTTCAGGTCGGTGATCAGCATGTTGTCGTAGGAAGCGGCTGGCTGGCCCATGTTGCGGCTCATTCGCAGATGACCGGCTTCATTCAGTAGGAAGAGGTTTCCGTTCTGGTTCTGGACGCCGATCATCCGTTCGCGTAACCGCTGACCGTTGCCATGGTCAAGGGTCAGGGTCTGAACGATTGGTGCGTTCAATATGGGCGAATTGCCGACATAGACCCGGCGGACGTGGAGCTTGCCCGGCTGTGCAGATCCTGCAGTCTGATCCGCATCCATCCCCTGTCCGTTGTCGTCCAGCGGAACGACAAGCGAATCTGCGAAGAAGGGCTCACGGCCGATGGCGTAAAGGTGGCCGTCGGCAGCTCCGGCAAGGACCTGACTGCCATGGAAGGTGAACGGACCCAGGTCTGATCCGGCAAAGACCGGATAGCCATCACGCAGGTTTCCTCTGGACGAGAAAGCGAACAGCCCGTTTCCGGCCGTGATCCACACACTCTGCTCACCCGCAAACTCACGGAATACGGGTTGATGCGTGACCTGGATGTTCACATCCTGCGGCCACCCCTGGATATTCCGGCCCCGCTGGTCGAGCACATGTACCTTGCGGTCGGCTGTGGCCACGATCATTTCCGGCCGGCCGTTACGGGCCACATCGGCCAGTGCCAGGGGTGCCGTGATGCGTTCCTCCATGGTGACCGGGAAGTTGGGGAGCGGGATGCCGCGCGCATTCCAGGCATAGATTTTGTTACCGGCAGCAATAAGGATGGCGTACTGGTTGTTGGCGTACCAGTCATAGACCAACGGCGAACCGATGGGCCGGTCGTTGCCCGTATTGATCTCCAGGAATCCTGTGCCGTCGGCCGCGATGCCATAGATGTGGTTGCTTTCCGTTGCGATCAGTATTTCATCCCGTGATCCGCCCCCGATGTTGGCAAGCAGGGGTTTTCCGGTGATGCGGGAACCGAGCAGGTCAAAGACCCATACATCACGCACCGGATCGGTGCGGTCCTCGCTGAAATAAGTGTCCAGACGCATCGAGATCCGGTCTCCGTCGCGGACCAGGCTCATCGCCCCGGTATCCATAAGGGAAGCGAGGAAACGGGTGTGGTTGATCGGGTTGAGCATCGGCTCCAGGTAGTTGAGCAGCGGTCCGGAACGGGAATACATCCACACGCTCACGGCTACCGGATGCCGGTCCCTGACCCGCATGTAGGTGTCATCATAGTAGACAACGGCACGTCTCCGCCGGTCCTGGTCAATGCGGCGCGCCAGCCCTGACCGCTTGGTAATGACGGCGGCACTGGCTGAGCGGAGTACGTAAAAATCGGTGAGCCGGCTGTGCGGGCCGCCGAGCAAGTGTCCCAGAATAGTGCTGTTCACATAGTACACATCGTTGCTTTCCTCGATGTACCCATTGGAGTGCAGGTCGCGCAGGATCCGCTGGAACCTGTCCGGATCCTCAAGGCGCCGCAGGTACATATGCTCCCCGACGGACAGGAAGCCACTGGCCTCAAAAGTGAGAAAGGCCGTGGGCGGAGCCAGGGTGGCGCGAAGATCGGCAACAAGTTCGTGGTCGGACTGCAGCAGCGAGTCAAGACGACCGGCACCGGTCAGGTTGTCCGGCAAACTTCCCTCCTGACCCTGGTGGAACAGGGCAAAAAAAGCGGCATCCGCAGGAATGTACCGGTCCAGATCGGTTTCGGCCGGTCCGGCAGCAAACGTACTCACAAACCCGGAGGCCGATTCGGCATCCAGGGGAATGGTGCCGCTCAGGCTCACATCATAAAGGGGGTCGTCGTATCGGTCGCCGGTCAGCGAAAGAACGACCGGGCCGGTGCCCAGGAACAGGTTTTGAAACCGGGGCAGGTAGCGGGGGGCGCTGAGCAGACTGATCCATCTGGAGAGTTGCGGGGTATTCAGCAGGTAGGTTCCTTCATCGAGTTCAGGGCCCGCTATTGCGATGCCGGGATGTTCCCCGTTGTGTACCAACAGGCTGTTTTCAACGGCAACACTGTTTCCGCTCAGAAAAATCTGGTCGCGGATCTGCGCGGCATACAGCTTTTGACGATCCAGGTGGAGGATGTGGATCTCGTTGTTGTGAAACCGGTAGCTGTTTTCCGCGAACTCCTTGCGAAAGGGTTGGGCAATTGCGCCGATGCCCGGACCGGGATCGTCCATGATGAACATCGGCTGGAGCTGATGGGTGCCGGTGGGATAAAGGGCCACGGCCTTGAGGGTGACCGTGCCCGATATGCGGGCGAGGATTTCCGAAATGGCTTCGACACGCACGTCGGAGAGTTCCTCAAGGGCCGTCGTCCGCCGGTCCTGAAGCGCTTCGTGGATATCGGTGTCGTGATAGAGGATCACAAGCGGCACTTCCTCGGGGATGGCCGACCACCACTCGCGGCTGCCGTCTTGCCGGGAACATCCTGCAACAGCGATCAGGAGGATGAAAAAAATGTGAAACGAATGCGAGGTTCTTGCTATCATAGGGAGTTGTTGGGAAATACCTGCACAGGCACTGCGTTTTCAAGGAATGTCACAAAAACATAAAATATCATTTTTTGGATGAGTTTTTTGAATCCAATATTGCTGGTTGCCCTTGCTGCTGCAGCGATACCTATTATCATCCACCTTATCAACTTCCGCAAGCCGCGGAAAATTGCTTTTTCCACACTGGCATTTTTCCAGGAACTGCAGAAGTCGACGATCCGCCGCATCAATATCAAGCGGTTCCTTTTACTCGCCATGCGCGTGTTGGCCGTTGCGATGCTGGCCCTGGCCCTGGCACGTCCGTTCCTGCCGTCGCAGGTGGCCGGCTGGCTGGGCGCATCGGCACAGGGTGACCACGTTGCCATCCTGGTCGACAACGGCCCCAGTATGATGCAGATCGACGAGGCCGGACCGTACATGGACCAGGCGCTACATGCTGCCGCTGAAATCGTGGACCAGTCCGGCGAAGATGCGCGCTTTCTGATCATCCCCACCCACGGGGAGCTGATATCCGGTCGGTTCATGCGCCGGGCGGAAGCGCTGCGGTTCCTTGACCGGCTCGAGTCCGTCAACAAGGGTGGGTTCCCCGATGCGAGATTGCGGTATATCCAGGATCGGCTGGACGATGAACCGGGTGCAGGGGGACGGATCTACTGGATATCCGATGCGAGGAAAACCCAGCTCGAAAAACTCGAAGGCTATTTCCTCGCGGCGGAACCTGACCGCGACTGGCAACCGGTGACCTTCATCCGCGTGGGCGGTGATACTTTCCAGAACCTGGCCGTCACCGGTGTGGAAATGACCGGACAGACCCTGGGTTCCGGAATTCCTGTCGGGGTTTCGGTCAAAATCCGCAATTTTGGCGATCAGCCGGTCCACAACGCATACCTGAGCCTGGAAATCGACGGCGAGCGGCTGGGGCAGTACGAAGTCAGCCTGGATGCCGGACAGGAACGCGAGCTGCTTTTCGAGGTCATACCCGAGTCACCCGGGGTAATCCGCGGCCGGGCCATACTTGAAGGTGGCACATACACATTCGACCATACGCGGTACTTCTCCCTGGAGGTGCCAGAGAGCCGGAATGTGCTGCTCATCAGCGATCGCGGGGAGGATGCGTCCCGCCGTTCCTACCTGCGTCCCGCCCTGGTGGCAGCCGGCGAGACCGGCACCCGTATCCACACCTCATTTACCGATATCAGCACTTTCAGGGATTATGACCTGGATGCGTTTGATGCCATCATCCTTGAAAGTCCGGCGAGGGTCCCCGACTATCTGCAGGCGGAGCTGGTGCAGTTCGTGCAACAGGGAAGGGGCATTCTTTTCGTACCGTCCGAGCAGGGAAATTTTGAGAACTACAATCGTTTTCTGGGACAGTTCAACGCAGGTTCTTTCACGGGAATGAGAGGAACGTACGGCAGGTTTGAGGAGGTTGCCTCGCTGCAGCCGCTTGACAGCGGACATTTGCTGGCGGCCGACCTGTTCGAGATGAGTGAGGAGGAAGAGTTGCGGATAGACATGCCGGCCATCTATCATTACTGGCGCTACCAGCGGGAGGATGCCGGTTCCGGCGCCACAGTGCTTCGCACGAACCTTGGCGAGCCGCTGTTTGTGGAGCATCCGTTCGGGGACGGCATGGTGATGGTGGGGACCATGGGTTTCAGTCCGGGATGGTCCAACATGAGTATCAAGCCCATCTATGCCCCGCTGGTCTACCGGATGCTGCTTTACGTGGTTTCCTGGGAACACGGGGGTGTCAGGGAGCATCTTTTAGGGGCGCCGTTTGACCGGTATTTTTCCGAATTCGGCGCCGATGTCACGCTGCGCCTGAACGGTGAGGAGGTCCGTCCGGAAACGGCGGCGAGTGCCAGGGGCCTGCGCGTCCGCTATCCGGCACAGGAGTGGGAGCCGGGCTGGCTGGAGCTGGAACTCGATGGAAAAAAATCAGCAATTGCCATCAATCAGGATATATCGGAATCGGATTTTTCTTCGTTATCCCTATCAGAAACCCGGCAGTATCTATCCAATATCATTCCCGTGGCCGCAGTGGTCAGCATTGCCGGATACAGTGCTGATGAAATCCGGGCCGTTGTGGCATCAGTAAGTTTTGGAAGGGAAGTCTGGAACTGGTTTATTTGGATGGCACTTGCTTTTATGGTTGCAGAATGCATTATTTCTAAGAAATACCGAACCGAAAACGCTGATGACTGACAGGGTTGGCTTATGACTGACATTGCTACAATGCACCTTGTGATATTGGCATTGGTGACATTATCGACGACAATGATCATGATGGTCACCGCTTCCAATGCTTTGCGGCTGCGCAACATCGAGATCAGCTGGAAGTCCGGCAAGCTCCTTGGCTACCCGCTTTTTTCCACTATTTTCCTGTGTATGACCATCGGCCTTTCGGTGCTGGTGTACACGCAGCAACTCCATCATCTCACCGTAGCTGTTGTCTGCTACAACTGGATCGGCCTCACATGGTTCGTCACCAGCTACCTGATGTCCAAGCGCTATATCACGGATCACGGCATCGTCAAGAATATCAACGATCCGTCCCAGACCGTGGCATGGAACCGTATCATGGACTATGTGGAGCGCAATGACGGCAAGGCCCTCAAATACATCTTTTTCTATCCGGAGCATGTGCCGGGTGAACGGTCCAGGAACATCCGGCTCGAACTGGATATTCCGGTGGACAAGCGCCCCGTTTTTGCGCACATCATGCAGAAAAAACTGGGCCGCCGGTTCAGCCTCGGGTCATTCGAAAGCACCGGGATCGAACAACTCAGATGACAACAGCCGTTCTCTGATTGCCGTAACCATTACCCCATCATTTTCATACCATATCATCCCCGGACAAGCAAAAACAGGCAGGTTTATTTGAACAACGATCTCAAAACCAATATCGAAGAAAAAGAGCGTGCAGTACTGGTTGGCATCTACGGGGACACGACGGATAAAGACCTGGCAGAAGAGCACCTTGCAGAACTGGAGCTTCTGACCGATACGGCCGGCGGTGTCACTGTGGAAAAGATTTTACAGCACCGTAACCGTCCGGATGTGAGCACCTACATCGGAAAGGGAAAACTGCAGGAAGTGCGCCAGAAAATGGAGTCCGTTTCCGCAGACCTGGTGATCTTTGACGATGACCTTTCGCCCACGCAGGTCCGCAACATCGAGCGTGTGACCGAGGCCAAAGTGTTGGATCGAAGCGGACTGATCCTGGATATTTTTGCCTCCCGTGCCAAGACCTCCGCTTCGAAAACCCAGGTGGAACTGGCCCAGCTTCAGTACCTGCTGCCGCGGCTTACCCGGTTCTGGACTCACCTTTCCAGGCAGAAAGGGGGTGTGGGCACCAAAGGCGGTATCGGCACCAAGGGACCCGGTGAGACCCAGATCGAAACGGACCGCCGCCTTATCGGTCGCCGGATCGCCATCCTCAAGGAAAAGCTCCAGAAACTGGATCAGCAGCGCAAGGTCCAGCGGCAGGGACGCAGCGATTTGCTCAGGGTTGCCCTGGTCGGCTACACCAATGCCGGAAAATCCTCGCTCATGAACGCCATTACCGAAACGTCGGTGCTGGCCGAGGACCGGCTTTTCGCGACGCTCGATTCCACGGTGCGCCGTTTCACAGTGGGACAGGAGAGTGTGCTGCTGTCAGATACCGTCGGTTTTATCCGCAAACTCCCGCATAATTTGGTGGAGAGCTTCAAATCCACCCTGGACGAAATCCGTGAGGCGGACCTGCTGCTGCATGTGGTCGATGTATCCTCGACGATGAAAAAAGAGTACATCCAGACGGTCTATGACACCCTTAAGGAGCTCGGAGCGGACGACAAACCCGAAATCCTGGTCTTCAACAAAGTGGATCTGGTCACTTCGCCGGAAGAGCTGGCGGGCGTCAGGAAGGAATTTCCCGGTTCGGTGCTGGTTTCGGCAACTCGCGGCATCGGGCTGGACGAGATTTCCGCGGAGATCCAAAAAAAGGTTGAAGGAAACTATATTTATCGTAAAATTGTCGTGCCGGTATACCATTACCATGTTGTATCTTACCTGCATGACGTAGCGGAAGTAAAACAGGAAACGTACGACGATGACTCTGTTCATCTGGCCGTGAGGATTCATGAGAAGTACACGGACAAGCTGAATGAGTTGTTGGAGAACAGTAATGTGTCTGCTGTAAAAGCAGTGGATGCCAAAGGAGATTGATCATGTTGGTGCAGGAAGTCGTCAGCCAGAACATCAAGCCGCTCAGGGCCGTGGATACCGCGCAGGAAGCCCTCACGGCCATGGTTGCGTACGGGCTTTCGGCGCTTCCGGTAGTAGATCAGACCACGAAAAAATTTATTGGCGTGGTATCGCGTGCATCGGCTGAACAAGACCGTTTGGCGGTGAGCAGCGTTCTGGCGCTCCGTGAGGAGGAGCTGATCGTCACCGGTCCGGATCACAACATCTTTGATGCGGTCAGGCTCATGGAGAAGCACGAGCTTGCGATCCTGCCGGTCATTGACAGTGATCGCAACTATCTCGGTGTCGTTGAGCGAAGCGAGCTGAACGACAGGATCGTCAAGATCATGAACTTCACCGAGCATGGTTCCCTGATCACCATCCACTTTGAGGAACGTGACTTCACCCTGTCCAAGCTGGTTCGAATAATTGAGGCCGAAGGCGGACTCATCCTGGGAATGAGCGTGGAATCCCCGAAATCAAGGAATCCGTTTTTTGTCGTGTCCATCAAACTGAACCTGACGGATCCCGGACGCATCGTGGCTTCACTGAAGCGGCATGACTACATCGTCGACCAGCACAGTTCGGATGATCAGGAGGACCGCAGGTACGAGCAGCGGGCCGACGAGCTGATGCATTACCTGAATATCTGATCCCGGTGACGCATAAACGCCGGTCCCTTCCCGTTATGATTCGGCAGAACAATTCTGCTCCATTTGCTATATTCCACCTTTCTTAACGTAACCGCCAGTGATGATGAAAGGGATCTTCCGGATTGCCATTTTAGTGCTTCTGATCGCAGGAGTTTCGGGTAGGTATCTCCAAAGCGAGGCCCAGGTCGTGACCGAGCCGGTCCATGAGCGCTACCAGACAGGAGTCACGCTATTTTACGAGGGGCTGTACGAGCATGCGGCCGAACAGCTGCAGCAATTTCTGGACAGCGATCCCGACCGGAACCTTGCCGAACAGGCGCATTATTACATGGCGCTGTCGCGCATTGCGCTGGACACCCTTCGGTTCGAGATCTACACCAACCGTTTCCTGATGGATTACCCGTCCGGTGCCAACGCCGTGGCCCTGTTGGAGGATATGGCGGGACGAAAGTATCTTTCCGGGGACTATTACGGGGCCATGGAGGACTACTCCAGGGCATACCATGTGGAGAGTCAAAGCAGGAACAAGGCCAGGCTTCTGTTCTGGAAGGCGGAATCGGCCCGGGGAATGGACAGTACTGATACCTCATCCGTATTGTACGGAGAGTTGGCCGATCGATACCCTGATTCGGATTGGGCTCCAAGGGCGCTGTATTCCCGCGGGCAGCTTTATCTGGACAAGGAGAACTTCGACCGCTCCACGGAGGTCTTTGAAGATCTACGGAAGCGGTATCCCACCCATCCGCAGACCCGTCAGATCGGCACGGCGCTGGGCGAGATGTACTATCGGCAGGAAAGGTACGAGGAGGCCATCCAGTCGCTCCGCAGCGAACTGGCCTATCTGGAAGGGGAAGCGCAGCTGAAAGCGGCGCTGCTGATAGCCGAGAGCCATAATTATCTGGGGGAATTCGATCAGGCGGCCACGCAGTATCGCCGGTACATCAACCTGAGCCGCGACGAGATGCAGGCCCGTCCCGCGCATTACGGCCTTGGCTGGGTCTACCACAAGCAGCGCGTTTTCCACTGGGCGGGTGATTCTTTTGCCAAAGCGGCGATGGGTGATGACGAACTGGCCCGCAAGGCGCGTTATTACGAGGCCATCAACCGGAAGCTGGGCGGCCGTTACGATCTGGCGCTGGAAGCGTTCCAAAAGTTCGGGGACCGGTACCGGACCGGTTTCTGGGTGGAACATGCCTACTATGAGTGGGGTTTGACCGCCTTCGAACTCGGCCGCTACGATCTGGCCATCGAGGTGTTGCAGCAGCTGGTCCGCAGCGATCAGCAGCTGAAAGATCCCGGCACGGTGTATTCGCTTCTGGGCGAGGCCTATTTCGCCAACAATGAATTTTCCCGGGCGGTACAGGCATTCGAGGTTGCCGAACAGTCGGCCGATGTGGATCCCGACATGAAACGGCAGGCACAGTTCCAGCGGGCGTGGGTGCGGTATGAAAACCATGCATACCGGGAATCTGCACGTGATTTTGAAGCTGTCTATCGCGACCAGCCCTCAGGAGAGCTCGCGGCCGAGGCGTTGTTCTGGAGTGCCGACAGCTACTACAACCTGCGGCGCTGGAGCGATGCCATCCGGCAGTTTGAACGCTTCCTGGACGGTTATCCCGACCACCAGTTTGCCGGGGCAGCCGTGTACTCGCTTGGATGGGCCCATTTCAACCTGGGGCAGTTCGACAGGGCCATCCGGTATTTCACATCGTTCCAGAATGACCACGAACCGCCGCCAATGGCGCTGTTTCCCTATGATGTGGATACGCAGCTGCGTCTTGGGGACTCCTACTATGCCCTCGGCCGCTACGAGGAGGCCATCCGCAACTATGATAGTGCCGTGGGCGCCGAGCCCGGCGGCGACTACGCCATATTCCAGATGGGCAACAGCCACTATCGCAATGAAGATTCCTTCGAAGCGGTGCAGAATTTCCGCCGGCTGATCCGCATCTATCCCTACAGCCGGTTGCGTGAACAGGCACAGTACAATATCGGCTATATCTATTTCCAGATCGGTAATTACGACCAGGCCATCCAGGAGTTCCATGAACTCATAAACCGTTATCCGCGAACCGACTGGGCCGCCCGGGCGCAGTACCAGATCGGGGATGCCTACTACAATGCCGGCAATTACGAGATGGCGATCAATGCCTACCGCGAGTTGATGGAGTCCTATCCGCAAAGCCAGCTGGTGGTGGACGCGGTCAACGGCATCCAGTTTGCCCAGATGGCGGCCGGTGAGGAGGATACGAGCCTGGACATCCTGGAAGAGTTTCTGGACCGTCATCCGCAGACCGGCACGGCCGACCAACTCCGGTTCCGCCAGGCCGAAAACCTGCTGCAGGCCGGCGATTATCAGGACGCGGTGGGGGCGTTCCGCCACTATATCCGTGTGACCACCAACGAATCGATGATACCAGAGGCATGGTATCACATCGCGGAAGCAAATGAGCAGATGGGACAGCGCGACCAGGCCATTGCCGCATACCGGGAAATCACGGAGGGTTATCCGCAATCCGACAGGATGGATCCGGCGCTGCTGCACATAGGCCGGATTGAGCTCGGAAGAGGGCGTGAACAGAATGCCATCAACGCACTGGAAACCCTGGTCGGGAGACAGGGCCGTCTGCAGGTGGAAGCCCTCGCGTCCCTGGGGGATGCGCACCTGGCTGCCGGGAACCTGAACCGTGCCGAGGATGCCTACAACCAGGCACTGCAGGGCCGCCCGGAACACGAGCAGTCCGTGATCGGCAAGGGACGGGTGGCTTTGCAGCGCGGACAGCTGATGGATGCCAGGCAGTACTTTCAGCGTGTGGCGGATGCCAGCTCGCTCGAGAGCGGTGCCAGGGCCCAGTACTATCTGGGGAATGTGGAACAGGCACGCCGGAATCATGAAGCAGCCATTGAGGCCTATGCCCGGGTCAGCACCCTGTTCAGTGCATTTGACGAATGGGTGGCGCGCTCGATGCTGGCTACGGCAGAGTCGTACCGCCAGATGGGGCAGACCGGGCGGGCAAACCAGACTTTGCGTGATGTGGTCGAGCGGTTCCCGGAAACCGAATTTGCACGCAGGGCATCCCAACAACTGTAAGGATATGGGTGCCTGATGATAAAAACGGTAGAACCAGCAACAGGGCTGCAGGGAACCATTGCATTGCCGGCTGACAAATCCATTGCCCAGCGGTCGGCCTTGTTCGCTTTGCTGTCACCGGAAACTTCCAGCATAACCAACTATCCGTTGGCGGAGGATCCCCGGACCGCCCTGTCCTGCGTCCGCCGGCTTGGAGCCGATGTGGTGGACGACGGGGAGATGATCCGGATCACAGGTACGGGTCGCGACGGGATCCGGGTACCGGAGGAGGCCATCGACTGTGGAAATTCCGGCACGGTGATGCGATTGCTGGCAGGGATACTTGCCGGGGCGGGAGTTCCGGCGGTCCTGACCGGTGATGATTCGCTGTCGCGCCGGCCCATGAAGCGCATCATCGATCCGTTGTCCCGAATGGGAGCTGATATCCAGTCGGCCGGAGGCGGGCTGCCGCCCCTCGGGATCACCCGTGAAGGTCCGTTCCGGCCCATCCAATTCCGGTTGCCCGTTGCAAGCGCCCAGCTGAAATCATGTGTGCTGCTTGCCGGGCTGTTTGGTGATGAGCCGACGCGGGTCGAGGAGCCTGTCGCCACGCGGAACCATACGGAACTGATGCTGGATCTGCCGGTCGTCCGCACAGATGGAACCAACGTTATCACCAGCAGCAGGCGGCAATCCATCCCCCCTCAGAACCTGAACATTCCGGGTGACTTTTCCGCCGCGGCATTCTGGCTGGTGGCAGGGACCATTGTGCCGCAATCGGATATCATTTTGCCCGCAACAGGTGTCAATCCGACCCGGTGCGCCGCCTTGCACATCCTGAGGCGGATGGGTGCGGATATTGAGGAGGAGCGGGAGCAGCAAACCGGCAAGGAGCCGGCTGTCCGGCTGCGGGTCCGATCCTCGCAACTCAAACCGGTCCGTATCCACCCGGAAGAGATACCCAATGCCATCGATGAGCTTCCGGTGCTGTGTGTGGCAATGGCGTTTGCAGACGGGGTTTCCCGCATTTCCGGAGCGGAAGAGCTGCGTTACAAGGAGAGCGACCGGCTTGATGCCATCCAGAAAATCCTGGAAGCCGCGGGCGTCCGCGTGGAGGGACATCCGGATGGACTTACGATCTACGGGGAACCCGGCCGCAAGGTTCGTGGGGCACGGCACGACAGCCGACACGATCACCGGATTGCCATGGCGGCTGCCATTCTGTCGCTCATGGGTGGAAGCGCCTCGGAAATTGACAATGCGGAGGCAGCATCAGTCTCCTATCCTGAATTCTGGTCGCATCTGGACAGCTTGGCACATCGCTGATCCGGTCAGGCCCGGATTTTCTGTCAATTCGGCAGAGAATCGACTTGCTTTCCTGCATGGCATTGTTGTTGCAATTATACAGGGCAAAAGTAATGGAACCGTTACTTGACGAATGTTAATGCAAATCATACAGATCCAGAATCATTATGGGAAAAATCATAGGAATTGACCTTGGAACAACCAACTCCTGCGTGTCAGTGATGGAAGGCAACGAGCCGGTAGTCATCCAGAACTCGGAGGGTGGCCGGACCACGCCATCGGTCGTGGCATTTACGAAAGACGGTGAACGACTGGTCGGGGCGCCTGCCAAACGACAGGCCATCACCAACCCGGAGAAAACCATATCGTCCATCAAGCGCTTCATGGGCCGTCTTCACAGCGAGGTGAAGGAAGAGGAGAAAACCATATCCTACAAGGTTGTGAAGGCCGATGACGGCACGGCGCGTGTGGATATCGGCGAGCGTACGTATGCACCGCAGGAAATCTCCGCCATGGTGCTGCAGAAGATGAAGCAGACCGCCGAGGAGTATCTGGGCGAGAAAGTGACAGAGGCGGTGATCACCGTACCGGCCTACTTCAACGATGCCCAGCGCAAGGCGACCCAGGAAGCCGGAAAGATCGCCGGCCTGGATGTCAAGCGCATCATCAACGAGCCTACAGCGGCATCGCTGGCGTACGGACTCGACAAAAAGGACAAGAGCATGACCATTGCGGTCTTTGACCTTGGTGGCGGAACCTTTGACATCTCCATTCTGGAGCTTGGCGACGGTGTATTTGAAGTGAAGTCGACCGACGGGGACACCCATCTTGGCGGTGATGACTTTGATACCCGCATCCTCGGCTATCTGGTGGATGAGTTCAAAAAAAGCGACGGCATTGACCTGAAAAAGGATCCCATGGCGCTTCAGCGCCTGCGTGATGCCGCCGAGAAGGCCAAGGTGGAGTTGTCCAGCTCCCAGAAAACGAATGTGAACCTGCCGTTCATCACGGCGGACAGTTCCGGACCGAAACACCTGAGCATCGACGTCACCAGACCGAAATTCGAACAGCTGGTGGAAGACCTGGTGCAGCGCACGCTCACGCCGTGTGAAAGGGCGCTCAAGGGTGCCAAGATGAAAACGTCGGAGATCGACCAGGTGATCCTGGTGGGCGGATCCACGCGGATCCCGAAAATCCAGGAAGTGGTCAAGGAGTTCTTCGGCAAGGAGCCCAGCAAGGGCGTGAACCCGGACGAGGTGGTTGCCATCGGCGCGGCCATCCAGGGCGGTGTATTCTCCGGTGACGTGAAGGATGTGGTCCTGCTGGATGTGAACCCGCTGACGCTCGGCATAGAGACCCTCGGCGGTGTGATGACCAAGCTTATCGAAGGCAACACGACCATCCCCACGAGCAAGACGGAGGTGTTCTCCACGGCGGCGGACAGCCAGTCGAGCGTGGAGATCCATGTGATCCAGGGGGAACGCGTCAAAGCGCAGGACAACCGGACGCTCGGTCGGTTCCATCTTGATGGGATCCCGCCGGCGCCACGCGGAATTCCGCAGATCGAAGTCACCTTTGACATCGATGCCAACGGCGTGTTGAGTGTCAGCGCCAAGGACAAGGGAACCGGCAAAGAGCAGAGCATCCGCATCGAGGCCAGCTCCGGCCTTTCCGAAGAGGAGATCGAAAAAATGCGGAAAGCAGCCAAGGAACATGCCGATGAGGACAAGCGCCTTCGCGAGAAAGTGGAGCTGCTGAACAAGGCTGACAGCCTCATCTTCTCCACGAAAAAGCAGTTGGACGAATACGGGGATAAGCTCTCCGAAGGAAACAAGACCAACATCCAGCAGGCGCTTGACAACCTGGAAAAACTCTACAAGGAAGAGAAAGCGGATGAGCTGGAGCCTGCCATCGAGGCCCTCAACAAGGTCTGGTCCGATGCGTCGACCGAGCTGTATCAGGCCACGCAGCAGGAACAGCAGGCGCAGGACGGCGGAGCCGGTGAGGCGGGTGGACCGTCATCCGGTGATTCCGATGCCTCCGGTGACGACAGCGACACCGTGGATGCGGAGTTCGAGGTCGTGGATGACGACGAAGATGAGAAGAAAAAAGACTGACGCGCATCCATAGGCGATCCGCTGCTTCAGGCAGCCATCAAAACGGGCCCCGGGCCGGTGCTTCCTTTTGGAAGGGACTGGTTCCGGGGCTTTTTATTTCCTTACTGTTGTTTACCCGCAGTTTTTCTATTTTGCTGGTTCGAGTTTATCACATGTCGGGGGTCTGAGTCCGTGCAAGCGGTTGTGCATGATACTCATTTTATGACTGTAGCGTTATCAGGTCTGCGGCATTCCTTTTAGTAACAACATTATATTACTGGCTGTGGAACAGACAAGTACGAAGCCCTGGAGTCCGACCTCCTGGCAATCATTTCCGGTCAAGCAGCTGCCGGATTACGATGATCAGAAGCTGCTCATGCAGGTTTATAAGGAACTGAAGAGCTATCCGCCACTGGTGAACTCCTGGGAAATCGAGGATTTGCGGGACCAGCTGGCCCTTGCCTCGCGTGGGAAGGCGTTTCTGCTTCAGGGCGGGGACTGCGCCGAGGTGTTCGACAACTGCAATGCCCCGCAGACGGTGAATCTGCTCAAGGTGTTGCTGCAGATGAGCTTTATCCTCATCCACGAGATGAACATCCCGGTGATTCGGGTCGGACGCATTGCCGGGCAGTATGCCAAGCCGCGTTCCAAGCCGATGGAGAATGTGGGTGGACAGGAGCTGCCATCGTACCGGGGCGACCTGTTCAACAGGTACGATCCGGAAGAAGCCGCACGCATATCCAACCCCAAAAGACTGCTCGAAGGGTATAAGCTGTCCGCGCTGACACTGAACTTCATCCGCTCGCTCACCGAGGGCAAGGGGTTTGCCAACCTGAACCATCCGGAGTACTGGGAGCTGGATTTCATGCGACGCAACAAGTACTACAAGGAGTATGAGTCAATGGTGCGGTCGATCAACAATGCGGTGAAATTCGTGGAAACCGTGTCCAACCACCGGATTGACGCCATGAGGCAGGTGCGCATCCACACATCCCATGAAGCCCTTAATCTCTACTATGATTCGGCCCAGACCCAGCAGGTGCCGCACAACAAGGGCTGGTACAACCTGAGCACGCATATGCCGTGGCTGGGCAACCGGACCAGGGACCTGGACGGGGCACATGTGGAATATTTCCGTGGGATCCGCAATCCGATCGGCATCAAGGTGGGCCCGCCGTTCGAAAATGACGAGATCGTGCGGCTGGTCGAAAAACTGAATCCGGACAACACGGAGGGCAAGGTTACGCTCATCACCCGGATGGGCAAGGAGAACGTCGCCACCATGCTGCCAGGTTTGATCCGGACGGTCAAAAAAGCCGGACTGCATGTGATATGGAGCTGTGACCCGATGCATGGCAATACGTATGCCACGGATGAGGATATCAAGACGAGGAGTTTCAATGACATCCTTGCCGAGATCAAGCAGACGTTCGAAGTGCACCGGAACGAGGGTACGTTCCTTGGCGGGGTTCACCTGGAACTGACGGGCGACAACGTGACGGAGTGTGTCGGCGGTGCCAACGGGCTTAAGGCCGAGGGACTCAAGCGGAACTACAAGACGTTCTGTGATCCGCGACTGAACTATCAGCAAAGCCTGGAAATGGCGTTCCTTATCACCAAAGAGTGGAAAGCAACCTGGGATGTCAGGTAGGGGCGGTCGGACTCCCGGCATGATTTCCAATATATCGGGTTTTTGCCGGCCATTGGGCAGACGGTATTTGAGTGTTGCGCAAGGATAGCAATTCTGTCAGTCCTTTTGACGGACGTGCGCTGGTGGCATGCTGTTGTCTGACAGTTTGTGCTACGGATAATGCAAAAAGGGCAGGGTGTGCCGCGATGGTTTGACAGTATGTCCGACTGGTACGGGGTTTGTACATATACAGGGTGAAACACTGAATTAAACCCATTACAAACCAAACCAAAAAAAAGGAGGTAGTTATGACTATCACCAGATATACCCCGACTCGCAGCATGGACCATCCGTCCGTTCCACGTACTTTTTCCAGCCTGCTGGATGACTTTTTCAATGATGCGGTAGCCAGTGACAGCGGCCGTCTGTATGTTCCGAGCCTGGATGTCTCTGAGACCGACACCCATTATCACATCCAGCTTTCCATGCCGGGAATGAAAAAAGATGACATCAGCATCGACCTGCAGGATCGCCGTCTTACCATCACCGGCGAGCGGAAAGAGGAAGTGGATGATAAGAACACCAAGTATCACGTCAGGGAAATGCGGTACGGAACCTTCGAGCGTACCATCATGCTTCCGAACAACATCAACCAGGATAAAATCGATGCCCGCTTCGAGGATGGCGTCCTGAAGCTTGACGTCGAGAAGAAAGAGAAGCAGGTGAACAAGCAGATCAAGGTGAAATAACGACGCCGTGATCCTTATTGGGAAGGCGTTGTACGTGTAAAGAGGCCCGGCGGAGGCGCGATGTGTTTTCGCCGGGTTTTTTAATGCCGGTTCTGTTGGATGCCACCGCTTGTTCCGGAATATCAGATGTTCCGGAAGACCTGGAGGATTTCCCTGCCGATTTCCACGGCAGTCCTCAGATACTCCTTCTGCTCATTCCCGGATCCGTCGGAAGCTTTGGGATCTTCGTAGGTGAGCGGTATCCGTGCCTGGGCACCGGGAACCACCGGACAGTTCTGGTCGGCATCCGAGCATGTCATCACGGCAACGAACGGGGTGCCGGATGGAAACGCATCTTCAAAGCGCTTGGAGTGGCAGGTGAGTTCCGGGATGCCGGTACCCACCGAAACGTGGTAGCGTGGATTGGCGGGATCCGGTTGGTCTTGCGCTTCCGCGATCCGGAACCCGAGGGTCCGCATGGCCCGGACCGCATTCGGATGGAACGCCGTGGCTTCGGTGCCACCGGAACCGGTCTCGATGTGCGGAATCTGATAGGCGGCTGCCGCCGTGTGGGCCCAGATCTGTGACATCTGACTCCTGCGCGAATTGTGCGTGCAGATGAAATTGAGGCGCACGGGTTTCTTGCCCTTGCTTAGTTTGCGGATCTGTTGCGTCAGGGAATTCAGAATGGCCTGGCGTGATTCCGGTATCCGGTCAGCATCTTCGGTGAGCTGATCGATGATCTGGTCGAGGACGGGGTCTAGATGTGCCATGGCGAAAGATAGTTTGAATTCGGGTAACAATAAAATCAAGCGGACAGGAGTTTTTATGTGCAAAGAAGTAACTCAGTAAAACACGAACAAAAGCATAAGTATCAGGAGCTTTAGCATGAAAAGTCATTATTCGAAGTTTGCAACGGCACTGACTGTCGTACTGGTATTTCTGGTCATCCGGTTTCCGATGGGCAGCAGCGCATCCGGGGATGTGCCCTACGATTACAGGGCGGAAGGCAATGATGCCCCGGTCGAACTCAGGGAGGAAGCCACGGACCTGCTCACGCGGTTCAACAGTGCGCTGGTGAACCTGTCGGATGTCAGTAAGCCGACGGTCGTAATGGTTTCAACGGAACGGACCGTCACCCGCAGATCGGGCGGCTCCATTTCTGACTTTTTTGCACCATTCCGTGATGATCCGTTTTTCCGGGATCATCCGTTTTTCCGCGACCGGGGTCCGCAGGAAAGGGAATTCCAGCAGAGGGGACTCGGTTCGGGTGTCATAGTATCGGCAGACGGATACATACTTACCAACCACCACGTCATCGACCAGGTGGATACGATTACGGTGAGCCTGATCAACGAGAAGGTGATCCCGGCCAAGGTTGTGGGATCGGATCCCAGAACCGATGTGGCCGTTCTGAAAGTGGATGCCGAGAATCTCCCCTATATGCGTTTTGGCGACAGTGATGAACTGCAGGTCGGGGAAATGGTGCTGGCGATCGGAAGTCCGCTCGGCGCTGCACTGGCCCACACCGTCACCCAGGGGATCGTGAGCGCCAAGGGGCGGTCAGATCTCAATATACTGGGAGGCAACGGATTTGAGAACTTCATCCAGACCGATGCCGCCATTAACCGCGGTAATTCGGGTGGTCCGATGGTTAACATGCGGGGCGAACTGGTGGGCATCAATACGGCAATAGCATCGCAGTCCGGCGGATTCCAGGGAATCGGTTTTGCCATTCCGAGTAACATGGCGCGCAATGTGATGAAGTCCATTATCGAGACCGGACGTGTCGTCCGGGGTTTTGTCGGCATTGGCTTCCAGCCGGTGGACGAAAACCTGGCACGTGCACTTGACCTGCCGCAGGCCCGCGGGATCATTGTCACCGAAGTAGTGGAAGATTCCCCGGCCAGTGAAGCGGGAATCCAGTTAGAGGACGTCATCCTGCAGTTCAACGGCCGGAATATCCAGTCCCCATCCGACTTTCGCAGGAGGGTGGCTGAAATGATGCCGGGCACGGAGATAACCCTTCGGGTCAACCGTGATGGCCGGGAACAGGATGTCAAAGTTGTTCTTGGTGAGTTCCCGTCCGATGAAATCGCCGATGCCGATCAGGAAACCATCCGTGATGTCATCGGATTTTCCGTCACCGAACTTACCGCCGATCTGGCCCAGCGGCTGCGGCTCCGTTCCAATATCCAGGGAGTTGTGGTCGAGGAGGTTGAACAGAACAGCTCTGCAGCCCGTAATGGACTGCGTCAGGGTGATGTGATCGTCTCCCTGAACCGACGTCCCGTCACTTCGGTCAGCGAATTCAATGAAGGGATATCGGCCATCGATCCGGCGGATGTGGTTCTGCTGCAGATCGTTCGCGGCAACAACCGGTTCTTTATCGCTTTTGAACCGCAAAGCTCCTGACCGGGTCATTGACTGCAGGGCTTGCCCGTAAGGTGACGATGGATTAAACCGGAAACGGTTACTGCAAGGTCATGTATTTGAAAAGCTCCTGTCGGCTAATATCGGCAGGAGCTTTTCTTTTTATATACCGTGAAGTGTTGATAAATGGCAGGATTTTTGCAGGTATCTTTAAGCAGGAAATACATCGTGTATTTCGATATGTTTCAGGAAATAAATCCGGTCGAACACAATTTGGCCATGTCAGATTGTCATAGAGAACCGCATAATGAACATGAATTACAAAGATTATTACAGTGCGCTGGGACTTAAGAAGAATGCTTCAAAGGAGGAGATAAAGAAAGCATACAGAAAGATGGCCCGCAAATACCACCCGGATGTGAATCCGGATGACGCCACCGCTGTGCAGAAATTCAAGGAGATCAGCGAGGCCTACGAAGTGCTGGGCAATGAGGAAAACCGGAAGCTGTACGATCAGTTGGGATCGGACTGGAAACGGTACAAACAGGATGGCGGACAGGGTGCGGATTTCAACTGGCAACAGTGGGCGCGCAGCCAGGGCGCCCGTAACAGGCAGCATGCGCATTCCCGATCAGCCGAAGATTTTTTCAGAGGCGGGGATTTTTCCGACTTTTTCGAGCAGGTTTTTGGGGGTGGTTCCAACATGGGGCAACAAGGTCAGCGTCGCACCCGCACGGGCACTGATTTCTTTGAGCAGAGTTATGGCAGGGGGGCTGGTCCTGTCCCCCAAAAAGGAAAAGACATTCATGCAGAGCTTGAAATCACCCTGGAAGAGGCACACAAGGGTACGGAAAAGTCGGTCCGGGTCAATAAAAAACAGATGAAGATCAAGATCCCCCAAGGGATTTACGATGGCAGGCGGCTTAAACTTAAGGGAAGGGGGCAGTCCGGTGGACAGGGCGGGGAGTCCGGTGACCTTTATATCCGGATCAACATCAGGCCACACGATGTGTTCACCCGCGAGAATGACGATCTCCATGTCACCGTAAACGTCGGCCTTTATCAGTTGCTGCTAGGCGGAGTAATCAGTGTCCCGACCATGACCGGCAATGTGAAAATTAAGGTGCCTCCCGAATCGCAGCCGGGCAAGGTGATGCGTCTGGCGGGATATGGCATGCCTGTTTTCCAGTCTGAAAACCGGAAAGGGGATCTGTTCGCGACGTTGCAGGTCGCCCTGCCGGAAAAATTGAGCGAAGACGAGAAAAAAATGTTCCGGGAACTGGCGGATCTGCGTGGAGAGAAAGTGCAGGACAGCTGATGGCAGGTCCGGTTGCAGAAAGTATTTTTGTGGGTGCAAAGTCCGGGCGATACCCATCTTGAGTCATGTCCTGACAAAGCGACTGCGCGGGACTGACATTACGTCATGTCAGGGCAGGAATTCCTGATTGGTATGATATCTGCTCCTGCCTTTGCAGAAACAATAAAGGCTGCGCAGATTTTTTTCAAAGCAGTCTCACGGCAGAACAGTTTTCTTAAACAATTAAGGATGAGAAGGACATGAATCTCAACAAATTTACATTGAAAGCGCAGGAAGTGGTTCAGACAGCACTGGAACTTGCTTCGGAAAAAGGCCATCAGGCCCTGGAACCGGTGCACCTGCTGAAAGCGCTCATTTCGGATGCATCCAACATCACCGTTACGATACTCAAGAAAATCGGGATTTCGCTGCCGGAACTGGAAGCGGGACTGGATGAGATCCTGAGGAAAACACCGGTGGTCAAAGGGGCTACCGTATCCGGGCAGTATCTGTCCAACGACACCAAGGTGCTGTTCGACAAGGCATCCCAATCGTCGGGTGACTTCGGCGATGAATACATCAGCTCGGAGCATCTGCTGATCGCCCTGCTGGATGCCGGCGGCGAGGTGGCGCGATTGCTCAAGGGCATGGGGGTGAAGCGGGAGGATGTGATGCGCATCCTCCAGGAAGTGCGTGGCAGCCAAAAAGTGGATGATCCCAGCGCCGAGGGGCGGTACCAGGCCTTGAAGAGGTATGCCCGCGACCTGAACGAACTGGCCGAGAAGAACAAGCTGGACCCGGTGATCGGGCGCGACCAGGAAATAAGGCGCGTGATGCAGATACTGACGCGACGGACCAAGAACAACCCGGTCCTGGTCGGTGAGCCGGGCGTCGGTAAGACCGCCATTGCCGAGGGGCTGGCGTTGCGTATTGTGCAGGGCGACGTACCGGAGGGACTCAAGTCCAAGCGCGTCATTGCCCTGGACATGGGGGCGCTGGTGGCCGGAGCCAAGTACCGCGGTGAATTCGAGGAGCGGCTCAAGGCCGTGGTCAAGGAAGTGATCGATGCCGAAGGCGAGATTATCCTGTTCATTGACGAGATCCACACCCTGGTCGGCGCCGGCGCCACCGAGGGCGCCATGGACGCGGCCAACATCCTCAAACCAAGCCTCGCACGCGGGGAACTGCGTGCCATCGGTGCTACTACGCTCACCGAATATCGAAAATTCGTGGAAAAGGACAAGGCGCTGGAGCGGCGGCTCCAGACCGTCTATGTCGGGGAACCGTCCGTCGAGGATACGATTTCCATCATGCGGGGGCTCAAGGAGAAGTATGAGCTGCACCATGGCGTACGGATCACCGACGGGGCCATCATCGCGGCGTCGGAGTTGTCGCACCGCTATATCTCCGGCCGGTTTCTGCCGGACAAGGCCATTGACCTCATGGATGAGGCCGCTTCGCGGCTGCGGCTCGAAATCGACTCCATGCCCGAGGAGCTGGACAACATCGAACGGCAGATCCGTCAGCTTGAAATCGAGCGGGAAGCCATAAAACGGGAAAAAGACACGGAAAAACTCGATGAGATTGCACGTGAACTTGCCAATTTGAACGATACGTACAAGGAGCTCAAGGCGCGGTGGGACAATGAGCGTGAGCAGATCCAGGGTATCCGCAGTATGAAGCAGGCCATTGAGGATGCCCGCAACGAGGCGGACAAGGCGGAGCGCGAGGGCCGCTACGAGAAGGTGGCGGAGCTGCGATACGGAACCATCAACAATCTCGAAAAGGAGCTGGAGGCGACCAAGGCGAAGCTAACGGATATGCAGAAGAACTCGCCCATGCTCAAGGAGGAGGTGGAAGCCGACCATATTGCGGAAATCGTGTCGCGGTGGACCGGCATCCCGGTGCGGAAAATGCTGCAAAGCGAGCGCATGAAGCTGCTTTCGATGGAAGAGGAGCTGCACCAGCGGGTGATCGGGCAGGATCAGGCCATTGAGGCGGTGTCGCACGCCGTCCGGCGGTCGCGGGCCGGGCTGCAGGACGCGTCCCGTCCGATCGGTTCGTTCATATTCCTCGGTTCCACCGGTGTGGGCAAGACGGAACTTGCCCGGTCGCTGGCCGAGTATCTGTTCGATGACGAGCATGCCATGGTCCGCATCGACATGAGCGAGTACATGGAGCGGCACAGCGTTAGCCGCCTGGTCGGCGCGCCTCCGGGCTATGTCGGGTACGATGAAGGCGGGCAGCTGACCGAGGCGGTCCGGCGCAAGCCGTATTCGGTCGTTCTGCTGGACGAGATCGAAAAGGCGCACCCGGACGTGTTCAACGTGCTGCTGCAGGTGCTGGACGATGGACGGCTGACCGACAACAAGGGAGTTACCGTCGATTTCACCAACACCATTGTGATCATGACCAGCAACATCGGCTCCCAGGAAATACGCAAGAAAATTGAGGATTCCGGCGGAAATGTCAGCGAGGAGGACCAGATCCGCCTGCAGTCGCGGCTTCTGGAGATCCTGAAGCAGACCATACGTCCGGAGTTCCTGAACCGGATCGACGACATCATTGTCTTCCATCCGCTTGGCAAGGAGCAGATCCGCTCCATCGTGGATATCCAGACGAAACGGATCGACGCCATGCTGCAGAAAAAGCAGATCACGCTGCGCATCGATGATGCCATACGCGATTGGCTGGCCGAGCGCGGGTACGATCCTCAGTTCGGTGCCCGTCCGCTCAAGCGGCTGATCCAGCGTGAGGTGACCAACAAACTGGCCTCCCTGCTCATATCGCGCAACTCGGACGAACCGGTGAAATACGAAGTCTGCATCGCAAAAAGCGGCAATGAACTGACGTTTGCCGAGGTATTCGACGATGTTGAGGCCTGGTCGAACGGGGAAGGCGAATGACCGGGTCCGCCAGTTTATTCACTGATTTCTGATAAAAGGTGATGACGCTAATGTTGTCACCTTTTTTTATTTTCAG
>SKWQ01000267.1 GCA_007128855.1 Balneolales bacterium | reverse complement strand
CTCCTTCCAGCAGCAGCTCATCTCCCGCGACAACATGGTGGTCTCGCTGGCCACGCAGGAGGGGACCAACCGGGGCATGCTCGTCTTCGGCAGCTACCTGGGGCGGCAGTGGATCAACGGTTCGGTCTGGAACATCTACTCGGACGTGAACCACCGCTGGCAGTTCCAGACCGGTTCCATCTACCATCAGCTGCTCTCCGGCGTGACCTTCCGCTCCGACTTCAACCGCGGCGACGGCATCGATTTCAACCCGCTCTACCCGCCGTCGCTGACCAACCCCACCCCGCGCCTGCGCCGGTACGATGACCTGCCCGCCTACAACATCCTCAGTCTCTATCTGGAGGACCACATTTCCGGGCGCATCGGCATCCCCTTCCGCCTTCAGGCCGGCGTGCGCTACGAAGTCTATCGTCCCACCGAACTCAACTTCGGGGCCCTGACCGGCGGCGGCAGCCTGATCGAGTCCCGCAACGGATCCTTCCTGAATCCGCGCATCAACCTCTCGCTCCACCTGGCCCACGACACCCGCCTGCGCTTCGGCTACGGCGAGACGAGCAAATCGCCCCCGATGGGCATGATCTTTGCCCAGGAGCGCTATTATGATATTGTGGATACGGTATCGGTGGTGGACCCGGCCGATCCCTCCAAAAACTTCGCCCTGGTCTCCACCTACATCCGCGAACAGGCGAACCCGAACCTGAAGGGCTACCGCCAGAAGAAGTACGAGGTAAGCCTCGATCAGCAGATCGGCAATGTGGGGGTCAGTCTCACCGGATTCATGAACCGCAGCGACAACATGTTCCGTACGTTCTCGGAGCCGACGGTCTTTTACCAGTACTCCTGGCCCGATTGGCCCGACCAGGAATCGGGGGTGGTCCGGGATACCCTGCTCGACAGGTTCCCGCGCTACCTGAACGACGGGTGGCACCGCTCCCACGGAGTGGAATTCAGTCTGCGCACCCGCCGGATCCAGTCCATCAACACGGCCTTCCGCATGGACGCCGCCTACATCAACAACAAGCGCGGCACAACCGAGGGCATTCAGTACGGTACCCGACGGTTCAACGATGAGTTCGGCCGGTTCGTCCTGCCCGTCTACAGCACTGAAGAGCGTTACGACCGCAATCTGCTGCTCAATTACCGGGCCGAAGTGCAGTCCCGTTCGCTGGGCCTGTGGCTGACCGTCCATGTGCAGCAGCAGCTCTTCCAGATTGACGGCCGGGCCGGACTCACCGACACGCTGGCCATCGGCTATTTCACCCCGGCCCAGGAGACCATCATGATCCCGGAGGAGGAACGGGCCGACGAACGGTACGTCGACCTGCGCCGCCGTTTCGAGGATTTCCAGCTGCTGGATGAGGTCCGTCCGAACCGCTGGCTGCTGAACGTGAACGTGAGCAAGTCGCTGTTCCGGGGCTCCGAAGTGACCTTCTTCGTGAACAACATATTCAACCACCGTCCGCGCTACCAGCTGCGCCGCACTGCCCAGGCCATACAGAGTTACGAGCGGCGCAATCCGTCCATTTTCTACGGCGTGGAGTTCAGTTACCACTTTTGATCTGCCGGAGTCCGGACCTGCGGGTCCCGGGCCCGCCAGAAACATCGCGACATCACCATGAAGCCAATCCATCCAAACAAATCACCAAAATCCGCAACCGCATCCACCAGATGGATGATGCCGGCCCTGTTCGCGGCCGCGCTCCTGCTCACACCGGCGCTCTGGTCCGGCTGCGACGATGTGGTCTCCCAGCGCGACAAGCCCGCATCCAAAGAGCGGGAATCCACCATAACCCTGCAGATAGTGGACGAATCGGGCACCATGGAGCAACTGTATGGACACTCCGCGGTCGACAGCGCCCGGGTGCAGCTGCGCTCCAACGTCCACGGCTCCGAGCATGTGTACTACAGCGACGCGCAGGGCCGGGTGGAAGTGTCGGGCGTGCTCTCGGATCTCTACTTCCTGAGCATCAGCCGTCCGCTGCATCCCTCCGAGGTGGATCAGCTCCCCGACCTGACCGACGTCAACTACTCGCTGATCAACCGCGCCACACCCTCGGTGCAGATCCGTCCCGGACAGACCGAACCCATCGTCGTTCCGCTGGACCTCATCTTCGAAGGCGCCCCGATCGTCTTCAGTGAGATCTACGCCTCCGGTCCCCCGGGCGCCGGGCTCTACTTCTTCGACCGCTACATCGAGTTCTTCAACCAGACCGATTCCACCCTCTACCTGGACGGCCTGGTGGTGGCCCGGGTCTATGCCAGTGTCTATCTGGGGCTCAACTTCATCGACGATCCCGAGTTCATACACTCCTCGAATGTGTGGATGTTCCCCGGCTCAGGCACCGACTACCCCATTGAACCCGGGCAGTTCATCATCTGCGCGGTGGATGCGATCGATCACCGGATCAACGCACCCGAGAGCTTTGATCACCGGGGTGCCGACTTCGAGTTCTACAAGCCCGACGCCCCCGACATCGACAACCCGGAAGTCCCCAACATGATCATGATCTACCAGGATTCGGGCATCGACTGGCTCATAGGCGGGCAGGCCGATGCGCTGGTGCTGGCCCGCATGGACACCGACAACCTTCAGTGGCGCGACGGCCGCATCCTCATTCCGTATGAGGACGTCATCGACGGGGTCGAGTACCTGCTCAACCCGTCGGAGCTGGACCGCAAGAAACTCAACCCGAACATCGATGCCGGCGCCACCGGCGGCATCAATTTCTACACCGGACGGTCCATGGAACGCAGGGTCTCGATCAGCCCGGACGGCGTCAGGCGCCTGCAGAACACCAACAATTCGTCGGTCGACTTCCGCATAAACGACCGTCCGACACCGCAATACCATCCCGATTTCCCATAAGCGGACACTTCCCGAAATGTTATTGACCAGACACATAAAAAGCACACTTACCCTCATCGCACTCTTTTCCGTGTGGATGGTGCCCGCGGCCTCACCGGCGCAATGGCACGGTGCCGCCGGCGGTTCCTTTGAGCACGGGCAGCTGCTGGACGGGCGTCCCTTCGACTGGGCCGCACGCACGGGCAACCCCGCACTGCTGCGGATCTCGCACCATGCCGACGAGCTGCGGATGTCGTTCCTTTTCGACGACCAGAGCGGGGCTTTCCGCCGCTTTGTGGATCCGGGCCGCCATGCCAGCTACACCGCACTGGCTTCGGGAAGCAAAACGGTGGGCGACCGGCAGCTTTTCCTCGGTTCGTTCGGCTTCCGCCGCACCGAACACCACGACTGGCAGTGGCTCTCCACGCGGTTCTATGATGAGGCCCATCCCTTCCTCAAGGCCGACAGCACCACCGGCCTTTCCCGCTTCAACGAGATCGTTTTCACCGGCGGATATGCCGTGGAGCTGATGCCGGACTGGAACAT
>SKWQ01000145.1 GCA_007128855.1 Balneolales bacterium | reverse complement strand
CCGCCATGGGGGACGCCCTGATGGCCCGGGCGGAAGCGATGCCGGAAGCCGAGCAGTACGCCGACCACTATGTGTATGAACTACCCCGCCGTCTGGATCTTCCCGAGCAGGAACTCTACCAGTTTCCGCTCGTAGCCGCTGCCGGTGTGGATGTGACGAAGGTCTACCACCACGGCATCCGGCCGTTTTCCGGCAGCAGCCGGGACCCCCAGCGCGTGAGCATCCTGTATCGATTTGAAAATGAGGAAGAGCAGGGGCTGGGACAGCCGATGCCCGCAGGCACCGTCAGGGTGTACCGCAAGACCGGAGCCGGTGATGCATCCGCATCTGTCACCGGGGCCGAAAGCGGCCGCGTCGCCGGTGAAGGATCCGGCGGGATGCAGCTGCTCGGACAGGACCGTATCTCACATATCGCCGAAGGGGACCCCTTCCAGGTCATGACCGGCAGGGCTTTCGACGTGCGGGTCACGGAAACGGCGACCCATCAGGAGCAGCTCGCCCAGCGGATCCGGGAGGAAGTCCGCGAGATAACCGCCAGGAACGAACGCGATAAACCGGTCATCGTGACACTCGAGGTGCCGCTGCACCGGAACCTGACCGTTCGTCAAGCGAATCTGGAGCCGGTCACCCGGACCGCAGACCGCCATGTCTATGAGCTCGAAGTGCCTGCAAAAGGGGAAAGCCAATTTGTAATCACCCTGCGCCAGCAGAACTGACCGGTACCATAGCGGCTTTGGCAAGTTTGTGGCTTTGGCATGGCGCAGACAGGATTCCCGTGCCGCGATGGGACGTTCGTTGCCGACCGACCGGCACCGTCGAACCGGTTGGCACTGAGGCAGGAGGGATGCTACTGAATCCCCCTGGTCGACTGCTCATGGTAGGAGAGCATCGTCTCCAGGCTGATCAATCCTTCGTAATAGGCGCGACCGACAACCACCCCATACATTCCCTCAATGGCAAGCTGCCGCAAATCCTCCCCACTGGCCACGCCGCCGGAGGCGATGATGTTGACCTGGGGATAACGGTTGGCTATCTCGGTGTAGAGCCCGGAGTTGATGCCCGTGAGCATGCCGTCGCGGGCCACATCGGTGCAGAGGATGGTCTTGATGCCCAGGCGCACCATGCTGCCGAGAAAGTCCAGGGCACTCTCGTCGGATGTCTCCTCCCATCCTCCATACGCCATTTTTCCATCCTTGATGTCCAGACCGAGGATGCAGGTATCCCCGCCGTACATATCCAGTGAAGCCAGCCATTCATCCGGACGCTGAACGGCCATGGAACTGCTCACGATGCGGGATACGCCCGACCTGAGCAGGGTCTTGATGTCCCGCCGGCTGCGGATGCCGCCTCCGCACTGAACGCTGATGCCGGTCTCCTCAATGATGCTTTCGATGACCGGAAGGTTGACGAACCGTCCTTCCCGGGCACCGTTCAGATCCACGATATGGATGTGGGAAAAACCCGCATCCCGGAACTCCCTCACGAACGTGACCGGATTGTCCGAATAGACGGTGACCTCTTTGTAATCACCCTTCTTAAGTCGTACTACCTGCCCGTTGAGCAGGTCAATGGCCGGAATAACATGCATTGTGTAACCCAGTTACGAATAAACCCGATTTTAAGACCTGTTAAATATTTGCTTCCACAGTTATCGGAGAAATATACATCCTGAAAAATTATTCTGCACCAGCTTTTTGGATGGGGCCCGTATTTTTTCTGACTTTGGCCCACAGGATCCAGATCCCGAACAGCACCAGCGGGATGCTGAGCAGCTGTCCCATACCGATCATCCAGGTCTCGGTGAATGCTGCCTGCTCGACCTTGGTGTATTCAATGAAGAAGCGGGACACGAACAGGATGATCATGAACACACCCGACAGAAGTCCCTCCGGCGGAAATTTTTTGTAGTAGTAGTAGAGGGCAACCAGGATTACAAAAATCAGGATGCAGATAAGCGCCTCATAGAGCATGGTGGGATGGCGCGGGAGCATGTCCACCCGGGCGAAAATGACCGCCCAGGGCACCTCAGTGGGCAGGCCCACGATCTCAGAATTGAAGAAGTTGCCCAACCGGATGAACGCGCCGCCCAGGATCGCCGGGATGGTCAGCCGGTCGCCCACCCAGAAAAACGTGATGCCGCGGTTCCGGCGGATGTAGAGCCACATGGCCAGCATGATGCCCACCGTGGCGCCGTGACTGGCCAGCCCGCCCTGCCAGAGGAAGAGCACTTCGTGAAGGTTGCGGATGTAGTAGTCGAAGTCGTAGAAAATGACGTGTCCGAGCCGGGCGCCTACCACCGTGCCGACGATGATGTACATGAGCAGCTGGTCGGCGAGGGCCACATCCTTCCCGGCATCGATGAAGAGCTTGCGTCCGATGAAGTAACCGATCAAAAACGCCGTGGCAAATAATACGCCGTACCATCGTATCAGCACAGGTCCGAATTGTTCGATGGTGGGTCCGGGCAGGATCAGGAACAGGACCTGGCCGAAAACCAGGGAGCCAAAAAGCAGCGCAGCGGTCTGCAAGCTGGTGAGCTCTTCGGGTTTACCGTCCTGTCCGGCCTCCTTTTTCCGCCGCCGGCGCTTGCGTTTACCGGTGCTGCCTTCATCCTCCCGCTTCAGCAGGAAGTACGGCGCCGCTACAAAAATGACGGCGGCCAGGATGAGACCCGGAATGCTCACAGCAAATGGCAGTGTGATCTCACCCAGGTTGAACATCACCGGGTTGCCTTCCCAAAAAAAATAATCAGAATTCATATGTGCTTGTCAGGATAGTTTGTAGGTCGACCCGCCCGGACCGTCCTCGATGGTGATTCCTATTTCCGAAAGCCGGTCGCGAATCTGGTCGGCCGTCCCCCAGTCCTTGTTCTTGCGGGCGGTTTGGCGGAGATCCAGGAGGATCTGCATGATCTCGTCGAAAGGCAGGTCGCCTGCGCCGTCACCGGCGTCACCGGGATGCCAGATGCCCAGGACCTCGCCGCAGAATTGTTGCAGGAATTCGCTGAGTTCGGAAATGTTGGATGGGGATTTGCCGCTCTGCAGGACCGACTTGAGCGGACGGAGCTGTTCGAAGAGCAGGCCCATTGCCCTGGCCGTGTTGAAATCGTCGTTCATGCAGGCATGAAGGCCGTCCCTGAGTTTCTGCAGGTCGAACGGAGTGCCCGAAGCACCGCTGCCGGCATCCGGGCCGGGATCTGCTTTGGTATCGGCACCGGTTCCGGTCTGCGAGTCTGTCCCGGTCCCGCCTTCGGCCGCGCGATGGATGGCCTCCAGGATGCCCGCCAGGTTCAGATATCCGCTCTCGGCCGATTCCAGCGCCTTCTCAGAGAAATCCGTCGTGCTCCGGTAGTGGCTCTGAAGCAGGAAGAAACGGATCACTTCGGGCGTCCAGGCGCGGCT
>SKWQ01000079.1 GCA_007128855.1 Balneolales bacterium | reverse complement strand
CGCGTATCCGGCAGCACACGGGCGACGGCATGGAGTGGCTGAATAAGCGGCAGGCATCCCCGCCGCCAGGGGAGGCCGGACATCACGGCGATAGTCCGCATGCCTTCGACCTGCTGTACATCGACCCGTCGCGTCGCCCTGGCGGCAAACGCGTCCTCTCGCTGCAGGATAGCGAGCCCGATGTGACGCGCCATCCCGATCTGATCCGCTCCGCCGCGCGCCGCTGCCTGATCAAACTCTCGCCCATGATGGATCCGGTGGATACGGTCCGCTCCCTGGACGACTGCGTCGCCGTGATCGCCGTGTCGGTCGACGGCGAACTCAAGGAGCTGCTGGCGGATTGCATCCCCGCGCCAGGGCCGCAAGCCCCCGGAAGCGGAACGCGCCGTCCGCCGGTGCACATGGCCGTCCTGCTGGACGTCTCCGGGAACGAGCGCTTCCGTTTCACCAGCGATCCCGGTGCGACGGATGCACCGGTATCAGGTCCGCCCGGATCCCTGCTCTTCGAACCCGATCCGTCCCTGTTCAAGATGCGGCTTATCGACGAGGTGGCCCGCCGCTACGGCCTGAGCCGCATCCACCCGGAAATCGGGTACCTCACCGATGGGCAGCCGCTTGCCACCGGCCACGCAACGACGCCCCTGGCACAGGCCGGGCCGCTTGCGACCGACCGCGAACCCACGCACCCGGCGCCAACCCCATCCACCCTCAAGGCTTTCCCCGGCAAAGTGTTCCGTATACGGCACGTGCTGCCATACAAACCGCGCACCCTGAAGAAATGGCTGGCGGAGAACGGGCTGGCCGGTGTGCACATCCACCAGCGCGGATTCCCGCTCTCCGTCGACCAGCTTTACCGCAAACTGGGGTGCCGGATGGGGGAGGATGCGCACCTGTTCGCAACGACGGCGCACGACGGACAGAAAGTGGTCATCATGACCGACCGGATCGGGTGAGACCTCCGGCAATATGGTCATTTCCGGGCTTTAGGTATTCCCCTGAATGTCCTATTATTCGGGTGGCCGAGCCGCGGAATCCCGGATGTTACACACCATGTGAAGCCGGCAACGCAGGCGCGGACCGGCGGCGGTTCATGAGAGCCACCGGCTGGCACACAGGAGCATGATTATAATTGTCATGGACATTCTATGTGACCTTATGAATCAAAAAATTTTAAACACATGAAAGGTATCGTACTTGCCGGGGGGACCGGCTCGCGGCTCTATCCGCTCACCAAGGTGACCAACAAGCACCTGCTTCCGGTCGGCTCCAAACCGATGATCAACTATCCGATCGGGAAACTGACCGGCGCAGGCATCCAGGAGATCCTGATCGTCACCGGCACCGAACACATGGGCGACGTGGTCAGCCTGCTCGGGTCGGGGAAGGACTTCGGATGCCGCTTCACCTACAAGGTGCAGGACGAGGCGGGCGGCATCGCCCAGGCGCTCGGTCTGGCGGAGAATTTCGCCGGCGGCGATACCATGACGGTGATCCTGGGGGACAATGTGTTCGAGGATGACCTGACCGACGCGGTGGCGGGGTATCCGGGCGAGGGCGCATCGATCATGCTCAAGGAGGTCGGGGACCCCACGCGCTACGGAGTGGCCGAACTGGACGGCAACCGGATCGTCGGCATCGAGGAGAAGCCGGCCCGGCCGAAATCCAATTTGTGCGTCACCGGCGTCTACATGTTCGATGCCAAGGTTTTTGACTACATCCGCACCCTCAAGCCCTCCGGCCGCGGTGAACTGGAGATCACCGACGTCAACAACCATTACATACGCGAAGGCAGGATGCAGTACAGCGTGATGAAAGGGTGGTGGACCGATGCGGGGACGTTCGAATCGCTGCGGCGGGCCAACGAGCTGATGTATCGGCTGGAGGGGGACTGATTCGGCTGAAAACCCGCCGGAGATTCCGTATCCGTATGAATAGGTTTACAAAAAGGACAACATGAGTGGATCACGTGGTGGACAGGATGAGTCCCGCAATGACAGCATGAGCGGATTCGCAGTCGGACGCGGCGAGGCCGGCAGCAAGGAGGCATCGCCCCGCCCCGGCCAGGCGGCTCGCAAATGGCTGGTGCTGGGCGCCACCGGACAACTGGGCCGCGAGTGGGTCCACGCGCTGGAGCAGGACGGGGAGGATGTGACCGGCCTGGGACGGCGGGAGCTGGACATCACCCGGGGGGATGATGTGCGACACGTCCTGGAGCAGCTCCGGCCCGATGTGATCGTCAACTGCGCCGCCTACACGAAAGTGGACCAGGCGGAGGTGGAGACCGATTTGGCGGAAGCGGCCAATATCCACGCCGCCGGCGCCGTTGCCCGGGCCGCTGCGGCAACAGGGGCGCTGCTCGTCCACTTTTCCACCGACTACGTCTTTCCCGGACTGGAAGAGCACCGGCGCCAGTATCCCGAGGGTTATCCCGAGAGTTTTCCGCCCGATCCCGTCAATGCGTACGGACGCACAAAATGGCTGGGAGAACAGCAGATCCGGGCACAGAACGGGCCGCACCTGATCCTGCGAACCTCCTGGTTGTGCGGCCGGTATGGCAGCAATTTCATCCAGACCATGCTGCGCCTGGCCGCAGAGCGTGACCGGCTCAGGGTGGTCAACGACCAGTATGGCTGTCCGTCCTTCACCGGACCGGTCGTCCGCAATACCCGCGTCCTCATAGAACAAGGGGTGAGGGGGACTATGCATATCAGCTCGGGTGGCGTCACGACCTGGCACGATTTTGCCCGCGAGATCTTCCGGCTCCGCGGGCTGGGTGTCGTCCTGGAGGCCATACCCACATCAGGATACCCGACGCCTGCCAACCGTCCGAAGTGGTCGCGGCTCGACATCCGGCAATTGGCTGGTGTCCCCGGAACGCGTATTTTACCCTGGCAGGAAGATCTGGAACAGTTTCTGCGCGAATTGCCGTGAAGCAATACGTGACGGACACAACTATAAACGGAATTTGAACCGCAGCACCCGAGCAATATGGAATTTATCCCGACCGAGCTGGAGGATGTGATCGTTGTCCGGCCGATGATATTCGAAGACAAGCGGGGTTTCTTCACCGAAACATTCCGGCTGAACCGTTTCCACAAGGCGGGCATCCGCAAGGCGTTCGTGCAGGACAACCTGTCGCGATCGGTCAATGGCACCCTGCGCGGGCTGCACTACCAGATCATCAACCCACAGGCCAAACTGGTGATGGTCACCGAGGGGGAGATCCTGGATGTGGCCGTGGACATTCGACGGCACTCCCCCAATTTCGGCAAGTATGTGAGCCGGCGGCTTTCTGAAAAGAACAAGGAAATGCTCTACATCCCGGAAGGTTTTGCCCACGGTTTTTTTGTACTTTCAGAACAGGCGACGTTCCTCTATAAATGCTCGGACTATTACAATCCGGCAGGGGAGCGGGG
>SKWQ01000252.1 GCA_007128855.1 Balneolales bacterium | reverse complement strand
GCGTGGTTGTCCGGCCGGAGCGGACCGGCGGCCAGTTCCCGCCGCCTGATGGCATCATCCGCATCCTCAACGGAAAAACCGACCCCGGGTATTGGCGGGGGGAGGGTGATAACGGGAGGCGGGTCACCCGGCCGCAGCAGCCAAACCAGGAACAGAAGGAACAGTCCGGCCAGGGTGAACAGGATGCGCCGGAGCCCGGATCTGTTCCCGGCCGCTCTCTGTCCGCCCCGGGGTGGCCCGGCAGGCATGCGATCCTTCCACCGGTCGCGTTCCGACGAATTTTGCATATCGGCAATGATAATTATCGTGAAGACGTTATTTTAGTCAAAATACAACTCAATTACCCGCCTGCCGGTTCCCTGCCGGCCGGCGGACCGGCTTCGGCGATCGTTGGTAACCTTGCGGCCGCGAACCGGTTTACGGCAACCACATCATATCACCTGCTTCATGAACGGATTCCGTAACATTCTATTGGCGCTGCTACTGTCCATCATACTATCCCATGGAACGGCTGGTGTCATGGCCCAACCGATCGGCACCTGGCAGTCGTTTACCTCCCAGTCAACGGTTCTGGATCTGCTTCAGGATCCATCCGGACGGATCTGGTCGGTGACGGAGGGGGGGATTTTCATGGTGGAGGACGGCGAGATCGTCATGAGCCTGACGACCACGGACGGGATGTACCGTATCAATCCGCAAAGCGTCTTTTATGATGAGGAGCGGGAGCTGTTGTGGCTTGGTTACAGTGACGGCATGTTCGAGGCGTACGATCCCCGCACGGAACTTTTCCGGCAGTACAGTGACATCGCCCGGGCCACGCGTTTCAGTCCGCGGGGGATCAACAGAATGGTTCTGATGGATGGGGACTTGCTCATAGCAACGGATTTCGGCCTGGTCCTGTTCGATCCGGAGCGCGAGGTGACGGTGGACACCTGGTCCAACCTGGGCTCATTCCCGAGCGGGTCGCGCGTCAACAGCGTCATGCTGCATGGTGGACAGGTCTTTGCGGCGACGGCCGACGGGGTTGCCGTATCGGACCCCGGGGCCGGTGACCTGGTGGTGCCGGACAGCTGGATGTCATACGGGCCGGAGTCGGGCCTTGGCAGCAACGTCCCGGCAATCGTCGTATACCAGGGGGTGCCCCATGCGCTCATGGGAAATGCTGTTTTGCGGTTTTCAGGATTTAACTGGGAAGCGTCGGGGATCTTTGCCGGATCCACGATCCACAATCTCTCCGTATCAAAAAACGGGGAGTTCCTGACCGGATGGAATGACTCGGAAATCCTGCTTGCGCCGGAGCCGCAGGGTGGGGCAGCGCCGGTGCTGCCGGATGGCCTTCCTGTCAACATGGTCCGGATCGACGAGCAGGGCGGACAACTTTTTGCCGGAAGCACCAACCAGGGGGTGTATGTGCTTGACCTTGAAACAGGAGGAGAGACCGCGCAATACCTGCCGGTGGGGCCTTACATGAACAGCTTTTCCGACCTGACGGTCCGCAACGGCATTTTGGCATCCGGTTCGAACGAGCTCTGGGGCCGGGCCGGACGCGGAACATCCCAGACCGGGTACTACATCTACCGGGATAACCAGTGGGAGAACTACAACAACCGCACGGTACCCCTCCTCCAGCAAAAGAACTATAACAGCACGTACAGGTCCACATCCAACTCCGAGTACTTTTTCTTCGGTTCGTGGGGACGCGGCGTAGCCCAGCATCACATCGAAACCAATGAAGTGACCGTGTGGGACTCGGGCAATTCGGTGCTGGACGGCTTCCAGCCGGGTTCCAGTTTTATCGTGGTGAGCGGACTAGCCACCGATCGCCGTGAGAATCTCTGGGTGATCAGCCGGGGCAACCCGATACAGCCGTTGTACCGATTTGTGCCTGAAACCGAGGAGTGGACCGCTTTCTCACGGATGCAGGGAGTGGCCCAGACCGACCTGTATGAATCTGTGTTTGTGGATTCGTATGATCAGCTCTGGATCCCGATGCAGAATGACCGGTACGAAGGACGTGGCATGGTGGTCAAGCGACTGGACGGCAATGACCAGGTGGACGGGGTTGTCCTGCGGGATGAGTCGGGGCTCGGCAATCTGCCGCATCCCAGGGTGAATGCGGTTGTCCAGGATCGGCGCGGAGAAATCTGGATCGGCACACAACGCGGTCTTGCGCGCTTTCCCTTTCCCCAGCGGGTCATCGACGGTGGGTCCGCCGACAGACAGGCGAGTTTACTGATCAACGCCGACGAGATGGCCGACTCGCCGTTCCTGCTCAGGACTTCCAATATTACCAGCATTGCCGTCAATTCGGCGAACCAGAAATGGGTCGGTACGGATGGCGAAGGCATCTGGCTGGTCAGTGAGGAGGGTGGACGTCACCGAGCCATCCGCAATTTCACTACCGAGAACAGCCCGCTTATTTCCAATACCGTCACCTCGGTGGCCTATGACGATGTCACCGGGCAGGTATTCATCGCAACGGACCTGGGCCTGGTGAGTTACACCGATGTGGTGCGCGGGAGTGTCGCAGAAATGGACGAGCTCTTCATCTACCCCAACCCGTTCTCCTACCGGAAGGAGGACCGGGAACGCATCGTTATCGACGGCCTTTCCGCCCAGACCACGATCCGCATCCTGACCGTCGACGGGCGGCTGGTGCGGCGGCTCGATACCCGGGGCGGCCGGGTGGAATGGGATGTGCGGGATTTCAAGGGCGACCGCGTTTCCACCGGGGTCTATATCGTGGTGGCGGCGGACAGCCAGGAAGATCAGCGCGGGGTCGGGAAAGTGGTCGTTGTGCGCTGAGAATGCTGTTTGCGGTTACCGGTTTTGCGCCACCTGGCAAATGCACTGTCGGAATCCATTGCACTGCATGCTTTGAATGCATGCCATCGGAACAGCCAAAGTCCGGGGTTCTTCACCCATAAAAAAACCCGGCCGGATTCACGGAATCCAGCCGGGCGGAATGTTCAGATGCTCAGTTGTTAGGGTGCTGAGCAGTGACGAGCGATCTGCCTATCTTCTCATTTGGGGTCGCTGCGGGAACGGATGCTGCGGAACCGACTCGGCCCGTCGGTCGGCCCGGCAACCGCGTCCATCAGGATCGCCATCAGGGCCGCATTGCGACACCGGAACCTTGCCCAGTCCGCGCGATTCGATGCGGTCTTCCGAAATACCGTTTTCACGGTAGAAAGCCACCACGGAGTTGGCCCGGCGCTGGCTCAGGCGCAGGTTGTACTGGTCGCCGCCGACATGGTCGGTGTAGGCATCCACGCGGATCCGGTAATTGGTGGCCTCCTTCAGGATTTCGACGTTCTCACTGAGGCGGCGGGCCGCGCGGGCATCGATGTTGGAGCGGTCGAACTCAAAGTTGATGGTCTGGAGTGTTTCGATGAACACGGGATCGGTGGGATCAAG
>SKWQ01000153.1 GCA_007128855.1 Balneolales bacterium | reverse complement strand
TGCAAGCCGGGGGAATACCAGCTTGAAACCAGCCGGGAGCGCATCGTGCGCGATTTCCGGGAAATACTGAAGGATTTCAAGGACTCCCTGATCCTCCCGCAATGAATGCCGGCCTTTTACACCTGCCAGGCATGAACACCAACCTGCTGAGCACAAACGCCTTTTACACAAACCCGCAATGAGCACCATAGCCCGACTCGACCTGGCCGGACACATCGATCAGATCCGGCAAAAGCTTCCGCTGGCCACGACCCGTCCCAAGCGGTTCGGCAAGGTGTCGACGGTGATCGGCACCATCGTGGAGTGCACCGGGTTGCAGGCGTGTGTCGGCGAGATCTACGCCATCCACAGTCAGAACGGAAGAAAAGTACTCTCAGAGGTGGTGGGGATCCGGGAAAAAGAGACATTGCTGATGCCCTACGACCGCATCGAGGGGCTCAAGGCGGGATGCCTGGTGGAGCTGAGCAGCAGGCCGCTGACCCTGGCCATAGGGGATGATCTGCTGGGCCGGGTGGTCGATGCCGACGGGGTGCCCATCGACAGGAAGGGCGCCGTGCTGAACGGGGAGCACCAGCCGGTGTACAACGATCCGCCCGGACCGCTGGACCGGGGCCGCATCGACGAACCGATGTTCACCGGAGTGCGGGCCATTGATGCCATCAACACGCTGGGCATGGGTCAGAGGATGGGGATCTTCGCCGGCTCCGGTGTCGGAAAAAGCGTGCTGATGGGCATGGTCGCCCGTCATTCATCGGCGGATGTCAATGTCATCGGCCTCATCGGGGAGCGTGGACGCGAGGTGAGCGAGTTCATCACCGATGCCCTTGGCGAGGAGGGCCTGTCGCGCTCGGTGGTAGTGGCGGTGACCTCGGACATGGCCGCCATGAGCCGGGTGAAGGGCGCCTCGACGGCGACCGCCATTGCGGAATATTTCCGCGACAAAGGAAAAAATGTCCTCCTGATGCTGGACTCGGTGACCCGGGTGGCCATGGCGCAGCGGGAGATCGGACTGGCATCGGGTGAGCCGCCGACCACCAAGGGCTACCCCCCGAGTGTCTTCGCCATGCTGCCAAAACTGCTGGAACGGGCGGGCAAGTCCGGCAAAGGGAGCATCACCGGATTGTACACCGTCCTGGTCGACAATGACGACATGAACGAGCCCATTGCCGATGCCGTGCGCTCCATCCTGGACGGCCATATCGTGCTTTCCCGGCGCCTGGCGCACAAAAACCACTATCCGGCCATCGATGTGCTCGAAAGCGTCTCCCGGGTCATGCCCCACATCATATCCACCGCCGACCGGGCGGTTGCCATGAAGGCGCGCGAGCTGCTGGCGACCTACCGTGAGGCCGAGGACCTGATCAACATCGGGGCCTACGTCAAGGGGTCCAATCCGAAAATTGATGAAGCCATCAAAAAAAATCCGGGTTTGGAATCATTTTTGAAGCAGGATATGGATGAGGCGGACTTCAACAAGGAGCTGTGGGGTTCGCTGAAGCAGCTGATCAGCTGACGGACAAAACGAAAATAAGGGCAACAAATGCATCCAACCAGCCAAAACAACCTGACACCATGACATTCCGATTTTCACTGGAACCGGTCCTCCGGGTGCGGGAGCACAAGGAAAAACTGCAGCGGCAGAAACTGGCCGAGGAGATGAAGCGCAAGCAGAAGATCGCGGAGCAGAAGGAGACCGTTGAGGCCGAGCTGAAGAGTTTCCTGGCACAGAAGGACCTGCACAAGGCGCACGACATCCGCAAGCTGAAGAACAGCTACGTCCATCTGGAGCATGCCCACAATGCCATGGGCAAACTGGACCGGGACATGAAGAAGGTGGACAAGGCCATTTTCCGGGAGCGTGACAAGCTCGTGGTGGCCCACCGCGAGACCCACATCATGGAAAAAGCCAAGGACCGCGAATTTTCCACCTACAAGATGGAGCTGGAGCGCACGGAGCAGAAAGCCATGGATGAAATCGCAACCCAGTTTTTCAACAGATAACCGACATGAAGGCACTCAAGTTTATCGGAATCGGCGCGGGGGCGTTTGTGGGGCTGCTCATCCTGCTCTTTTTCCTCTATCCCTACATCCAATCGGACAAGGCCGGGGAGGTCCAGACCCGCCAGGTGGATGAGGAGTTGCTGATCCGGGGCGACCGGCTGCCCAACGGGGTGACGACCTCCGGTGTGTTCGAGAACCTGAAGGCAGAGTTGGATACGCTCGGCCGGGAAAGGGAGCTCCTGCTGGCGCGGGTGGATTCGCTGATGGATGCCAATGAGCAGCTTGCTGCGGAGCGCGACGAACTGGAGCAGCGCAGTGCGGAAGCCGCTGCCGCCCTGGAGAAAGCGGAGAGCCGGCAGGAGAGCGTTTCCCTGGCCGGTGGCACGTCCGTCATGGGTGACGAGGCGTTTTCCGAACGGGTAAAAAGCCTGCTCAACCTGGATGAGGAGGAGCTGGCTGAAATCGTGAAGCATATGGATGACGACCAGCTGATCCTGCTGTACCGTAATTCCGGCAATATGCAGAGGGAGAAACTGCTCCGGTCGCTGGCGCCGCCGCGTGCCGCAAAACTGATGAGAACGGTGATGTCATGAGCCAGATTCCAATTTATTTCCCCAGGGATGCCCGCGTATCGTCGGGTTCCGGCCATGGTGAGCAGGGCAGGACGGGCTCCGCAAGTGAGCATGGCAGGGCCGGATCTGCCGGTGAGCATGGCAGGACCGGTTCCGCAAGTGACCGGCAAGACCGGGCCGCGAAATGGTCCGACATCTGGAACGACTGCCGCAACAAGGAGAAGGAACGTCCCGGTAACGGGAAGGATGCGGGGGAGGATAACGTGTCACGTGCTGCCGGCGGCCCATGGGCGAGGCCGGATGGCGGGCAGTCGCAGGGGCATTCCGGCAATGTGGATGCCGGCCGTGCGCATGGCAATGAGGCCGGGTTGGTTTCCGGGCAGGATCATGCCGCCGTGCCGCCGGGCGGACTGACCGGTGAAGACGGCGTGCGGTTTCCGGATGCGGGCTCGAATCCGGCCGATGGAACAGGCGCCGGTGAAAGTGATGGAAGCGGCAAGACCGTTCCGGCGGCCGACCTGAATGGGGATGCCGCTGCCGTAAATGGCAGTGGTGGCAGTGGCAGCGGGGACGGCAGTGACGGCAAGTACGGCAATGCAACCCGCGCAACGGATTACCGGTCGGAGGCAGATGCCGGCAGGGGCGCCCGGGGCGTAACGGGCGTATCCGCCGGGGCCATGCAGCAGTCCGGTGGTGTGACCGGTGGCATTCTGAATTCCGGGACAGAGGCCGGTGGCAAGGAGGGCCGGGTGGCGGACGGCGGGAACACCGGGAACACCGGAAACACCGTTGGTGCGAATGCCCTGGCAGGCGCGGACGGCCGACCCAATCCGGGTGCCGGTTTGAGCCAGGCCGACGGCATGGAGAGAACG
>SKWQ01000241.1 GCA_007128855.1 Balneolales bacterium | reverse complement strand
GCTCGCCTTCGGCGGGTTTGGCGATGTTCAGCACGTTGACGACTACCGGCTTCTGGCCGAGCAGGTGCGATTGTCCCACAAAGGAACTCATCCACGCCCCGCCGCGCTTGGAGTCGCGGGCGAAATAGTCGGCGTAGAACAGTCCGAGCTGCCCGCCGTCATGGTCGAAGACGTCGAAGACGCGCACATCCTCATGATAGACCGGCAGGTCGAACCGCTCCTCGAAGGAGATGCCATAGAGGCGGTTCATGGCGTAAAAGACGCCGTCTTCCAGCACGCGGTCCAGTTCGAAATAGGGACGGATCTCCGCATCGTCGATGTCGTATTCGGCTTCACGGACGCGTTCGGCGTAATATTCCCAGTCCCAGGCGCGCACCTGGTCGTCGATACCGTCCTCAAGCATCTTTTGGCGGATCATCTCCGCTTCGCGTTCGGTGTTGGCGCGCACGGCCGGGATCAGGTCGGTGAGCATGCTGATCACATTGTCCGGATTCTGTGCGGTCTGGGGCTCCAGTGCAAATTCGGCGAAGTTCTCGTAGCCGAGCAGCTGCGCCCGTTCGGCGCGCAGTTCGACCAGTCGCAATACGATCGGACGGGTGTCGATGCCGCCGTCCTGCCCGATGCCGCGGTATGCCGAGGCCTCCCATACACGGCGGCGGACGTCGCGGTTCTTGAGACTGGTCAGGATCGGAACCCGCGTCGTGTTGGTAATGGAGAGCAGGTATTTGCCTTCGTGTCCGCGCTCTTCGGCAGCTTCTTTAGCGGCGGCGATACGGTCGCGGCTGAGCCCCTCCAGTTCGCTTTCATCGTCGATGACGACAGCGCGTTCGCGCGTCAGGGCCAGCAGTTTCTCCTGGAATTCGGTGGTGAGGGAGGACATCTCGGCATTGATATCGCGGATCCGCTGCTGTTCCATCTCGCCCAGCAGGGCGCCGGCCCGCACAAAATTACGGTAGTTGTCCCGCAACAGCTTTTCGGAGGCCTCATCCAGTTCCAGCTCGTCCACCTGATCGTGGAGCGTGCGCACACGTCCGAACAGCTCTGCGTTCAGCAGGATGTTGTCGGAGTGCCCGGCAAAGCGCGGGGCCATTTCCGACTGGATCCCCTGGATGGTCTCATTGGTGTGGGCCGAGGTCATATTGAAAAACACGCGCTGCACCCTGGTGAGCAGATCGCCGGTGCGCTGCATGGCCACGATGGTGTTTTCGAACGTCGGGGGCTCGGGATTGGTGGCGATGGCCTCGATCTCTCCCATCTCCCGCTCCATGCCGGCCAGCAGGGCCGGCTTGTAGTGCTCGTCGGTGATGGCATCAAAATCGGGTGCCTCAAAAGGGAGGGAGCTGGGTGCGTAAAAGGGATTGGATTCGTCAAACATAGCGTCGCTTCGGGACTCTCGTGCATCGGGGGAGCAAGCTGCCATAACCAGCACAAGCACCCCGAGCATTCCTGTCATTAAATTTATCGGGTTCATAAGGTCATCGATTTAGGATGAGGGAAAAGGCCATCCGTTTGCCGGATGATTGCGGGCATCGCCCATCCGGGCAAGTCGTATGAATGGTGGAGGCCTTCTTTCTGTGGATTTCAATAATTCCCCTGAATATACGAAACGACCCGCTCCCATCCACATGTCCGGGAGTTCAGGATGCTTACGAATTCCAGATGCCCGCAATTGCCAGCGGATGGACAACGCTGTTTATCCGCCCGAAAAGCCAAGCATCTTTCCCGATGATTTCCTATTTTAACAAGCTTTAAAGGAATCGGGAACAGGGGGATGCAACGGTGCACCCGTTCCGGCTCAAACAGACCTATAATAAAGCGTACATGTCCGTTCGTACCTCTCATCAGATCCGACAGGATTTCTTTGATTTTTTCAGGGAGAAAGATCACCTGATCGTGGAAAGCGTGCCCGTGGTGCCCCAGGATGATCCGACCCTGCTCTTCATCAATGCCGGAATGAACCCGTTCAAACCCATTTTCCTGGGGGAACAGGAGGGATTTTCGCAAGGGGACAAGGAGTGGAAGCGGGTGGCCAACACCCAGAAATGCATCCGCGTGAGCGGCAAGCACAATGATCTGGAGGAGGTCGGACACGACACCTACCACCATACGCTCTTCGAGATGCTCGGTAACTGGTCGTTCGGCGACTACTTCAAGAAAGAGGGCATCGCCTGGGCGTGGGAGTTGCTGGTGGAACGTTGGGGCCTGGAGCCCGACCGCCTCTACGCCACCGTCTTCGGCGGCGACGACGAGGACGGCCTGCCCGCCGACGACGAGGCCGCCGCACTCTGGGCATCCGAAACCCCCATCCCGAAGGACCACATCCTCAAATTCGGCAAAAAAGACAACTTCTGGGAGATGGGCGATACCGGGCCATGCGGACCCTGTTCCGAGGTGCACATCGACCTGCGTCCCGACGAGGAGCGTAAAAAGGTGGATGGCGCCACACTCGTAAACATGGACGATCCGCGCGTCATGGAGATCTGGAACCTGGTCTTCATCCAGTTCAACCGTCAGAAGGACGGCTCGCTCAACCCGCTGCCCGCCCAGCACGTGGATACCGGCATGGGCTTCGAGCGTATCGTGGCGGTGATGCAGGGCAAAAAATCCAACTACGACACCGACGTGTTCACCCCGCTGCTCGATGCCATCAGCAAGCGGGCCGGCATCCCCTACGGCAAATCGGAGGAGACGGATATCGCCATGCGCGTTATCGCCGACCACATCCGCGCCGTCACTTTCGCCGTGGCCGACGGGGCCACCCCGAGCAACGAGGACCGCGGGTACGTCATCCGCCGCATCCTGCGTCGCGCCAGCCGGTACGCCTGGGACCGGCTGAACATCCGCGAGGCGTTCATGAGCAGCCTGGTGGATGTGCTTGCCGACCAGTTCAGCGATATTTTCCCCGAACTCACGGAGAAGGGCCGGCACATCAAAAAGGTGGTCACCGCCGAGGAGACCTCGTTCCTGCGGACCCTGGACCAGGGAATCACCCATTTCAACGAGATGGTGGATGCGCTCCCGGAAGGATCCACGGAACTGCAGGGCGAAGAGGCCTTCAAACTGCACGACACTTACGGGTTTCCGATTGACCTGACCGGATTGATGGCCCGCGAGCGGGGCATCTCGGTGGACATGGATGGCTTCCAGGCCCGCATGCAGGAGCAGAAGGAGCGGGCGCGCCAGGCCGGCAAGTTCAAGGGTGGGGACGATGCCGGGACGACTCCCGCATCCACCCATTTCTCCACCAAAACGGGCAGGGGCTCCGTCTTCACCGGGTACGACGAGCAGGAAATATCCTGCCGCATCCTGGAGTCCGGCGAGTACAAGGGCAAGCCGGTGGTGCTGCTGGACCGGACCCCGTTCTATGCCGAGAGCGGCGGACAGATTTCCGATACGGGCGTGATCACAAACACGCGCACGGGTGAGAGCATCCATGTTGTGGATGTGC
>SKWQ01000287.1 GCA_007128855.1 Balneolales bacterium | reverse complement strand
GTCTGCACCATCCAACCGGAGAACGTGGTGTACGAACCGGCAAAACCAACGGACAGGATGATCCAGGTGGTGTGATATTCCGGGTCGACCTCGCCGGCCCAGGGGTTTCCCGTGGTGCCCGTATGGGCGGTCAGAATGCCCGCCAGAAACCCGATAAACAGAGCCCCGCTGAGATTCACGGCCAGGATGCCCACGGGGAGTGAGGTCGGGATCATTCGGTGCGCCAGGCGGTCAACGCCGTATCTCAGGCACGCCCCGGCCGCACCTGCTATGGCAAGCCATGCCAGCAGGATCGGAAAACCGGTTTGAAGAATGGACGGCGTGATCATCATCCGGATTCAAAGGGATTTGTTTTTCTGCGTTTTTGGGTGGCGCGTCCAAACCGCAAACCGATGAGGGCCGCTGCCAGCCCCGCGGCCATGCTCACCATGCTGTACAGCACGGGCAGGAAAAATGAGGAATCGTGGATAAATCCGGCGAGGTCCAGGGTTATGCCGGAAAATGTGGTGAAGGAGCCGATAAGCCCGGTGCCGAAAAAAGCACGGATAAAGCGGTGCTTGCCGCGTTGGCGGATGAAATAAGCGAGCAGCCACCCCAGCAGAAAGGCGCCCAGGATGTTTTCGGTAAAGATGGCCAGGGGAAATGCCGAATCCTGCACCGGAAAGAGCGTGACCCAGCCGTATCGCAACAGCGCACCGAGGGCACCGCCCAGTGCCATGGCCGGCCAGATAAGCCATTTGTCTGCGTCAGGATGCGCTTTGGGCATATTCCTCATCCACCTTCTCCGTTGCTGTTTCATCCGGACGGTTGTCCGCGCCGGCTGTCGGGGAGCTAAAATAGGAGTAGATGGCAGGAATCACAAAAAGGGTAAGCACGCTGGCGAAGATCAGTCCGCCGATGATGGCCAGACCCATGGAGACCCGGCTTTCGGCACCGGCACCCAGGGCCAGGGCAATGGGGGTTACGCCCAGCACGGTGGACATGGAGGTCATCAGGATGGGCCGGAAGCGCACCGCGGCAGCGTCAGTGATCGCATCCATGAGTTCCATGCCCTGTGCCTTGCGTTGATTGGCGAACTCGACGATAAGGATGGCGTTCTTGGATACCAGCCCCATCAACATGATGATCCCGATCTGGCTGAAAATGTTGAACGTCTCCTGGAAGTACCAGAGGGTAAAAAACGCGCCGAAAACGGCCAGAGGAACGGTGAACAGGATGATGAACGGGTCACGGAAGCTTTCGAACTGGGCGCTCAGTACCAGGTAGATCAGGATGATGGCCAGGATGAATGCAAAGAGCAGGCTGTCCGCGCTCTCCACGAAATCACGTGACGGGCCGGCCAGATCGGTGCGGAAAGAATCGTCCAGGATCGACGCCGCCACATCCTCCATGGCCGCAATGCCGTTATCCAGGGAATAACCGGGTGCGAGTCCGGCCGAGACCGTTGCCGAGACATACCGGTTGAACCGGAAACGTTGCGGCGGACTGCTTTTCTCCTCCAGTGTGACCATGTTGTCGAGCTGCATCTGGCGGCCATTGCTGCCGGTCACGTACAGATTGCGGATATTGAGCGGAGTGGCCCGGCTATGCCGCTCGAGCTGTCCGATCACCTCGTACTGCTTGCCGTCCATGACAAAGAAGCCGAGCCGCTGGTCGGTCAGGGCAAGCTGCACGGTTCGGGAGATGTCACGTACCGAGACGCCCACCTCGCGGGCCCGCTCGCGGTCGATCGACATCTCTATCTCGGGTTTGTTGAATTTCAGGTTCACATCCACAAATGCGAATTCCGGTCGCTCCGATGCCGCGTCCATGAACCGGGGGAGCATCTCCTCCAGCCGTTCGAAATTGGGTGCCTGAAGCACGAACTGGACCGGCAGTCCACCGCGCCGCTGGCCGATCGTCTGCGTCTGGATCACAAAGTTCCGGGTGGCCGAATAGTCCTGCAGATAGCGGGACAAGCTGCCGGCGATCTGCATCTGCGTGCGGTCCCGTTCGGACGGATCGCTCAGGATCAGGTTGATGAATGCGGAGTTGACCGAGCTGGCCGCTCCGAAGCCGGGAGAGGTCACGTTGATGATCGCCTCATGCTCCGGGACCTGCTCGCGAATGCCTGATACCATACGGTCCACATGGTAATCCATATATTCGAATGTGACACCCTCCGGACCGCTGACGGATATCTGGATGCGGCTACGGTCCTCAAGAGGCGCAAGTTCGGCAGGCAGCTGGCTCCAGAAGATGAACATGCCTCCTCCGATGAGCGCAATGATCACAAAAGCCATCCACCGCACTTTCATGAATGTGTGCAGCGAATCGCGGTAAACCCGGTTGAGCCAGGCGAAAAATGGCTCGGTTGCCGTGTAGAACCGGTTTTTCTTCTTGCGCTGCTTGAGGATGCGGGAGCAGAGCATGGGGGATAGCGTGAGTGCCACAAACGAAGAGATGATCACCACTCCGGCCATCACGACCCCGAACTCACGGAACAGGCGTCCGGTCAGCCCCTCCAGGAAAATGACGGGCATGAACACGGCCACCAGCGCCGTGGTGGTGGAGATCACGGCAAAAAAGATCTCGCCGACGCCTTTGAGCGCTGCCTGGGTGGGATCCATCCCCTGTTCGATCTTGGCATAGATGTTTTCCATGACCACGATGGAATCGTCCACCACCAGTCCGATGGCCAGCACCAGACCCAGCAGCGTGAGCACGTTGATCGAGAAACCGGCTACGAACATGATGAAAAAGGAGCCGATGATGGCAATGGGGATGACAATGACCGGGATGATGGTGGTGCGCCAGTCGCGCAGGAAGAGGAAAATGATCATCACCACCAGCAAGAACGCGATGATAATGGTCTGCTGCACCTCGCCGATGGAATCACGGATGAACTCGGTGGTGTCAAATCCGATGCCGGTGGAGATGTCGGCCGGCAGATCACGCTCGATATCGGCAACCCGGCGATAGAATTCGTCGGTGATGGCAATGTTGTTGGCGCCGGGCTGCGGGATGAGGACCACCCCCACCATGGCAATGCCGTCACGTTTGAGGATCGATCGCATGTTCTCGGCGCCCAGCTCGGCCCGACCGATATCCTCCAGCCGGACCACCGAACCGTTCTCCTCTTTTATGATCATGCGGTTGAATTCCGCGGGGGTTTCCAGGCGTCCAAGCGTGCGTACCGTGAGCTCGGTGAATACCCCTTCCAGCCGGCCAGATGGCAGCTCCACGTTCTGCCTGTCCAGCGCATTCTGCACATCCACGGCGGTGACACCATAGGAGGCCATTCTGTCGGGATCGAGCCACAGACGCATGGAGTAGCGTTTTTCCCCCCAGATCCGCACCTCGCTCACGTCCGGGATGGTCTGCAGCCGCTCCTTGAACACCGTATTGGCGATATCGCTGAGTTCCAGCAGGTTACGTGTGTCGCTCTGGACATTCAGGAACACAATGGGGCTGGAATCGGCGTCGGCCTT
>SKWQ01000032.1 GCA_007128855.1 Balneolales bacterium | reverse complement strand
GGATACGGATCCGCTCCATTTCCCGGTCCGACGCCCGGGACCGCCAGTGGTTGGCAAACACGGCCAGGTCGTATCCATCGACATCCAGCCACACCTCCAGGATAGGCCGTGCGCCTTCTGTCGGGTGCGATCGCGTCTTTTCGTGCCGGATCGGCAGTCGCGAGAAGATGACGTTCTTCTGGACATGGGTCGGACGGTGGGTTTCATCCCGCTCGTAGGCCACGGCGAGATCATAACCGGTCAACCCGTGATCCTCAAAACCTTTCAGGAGCAGGATTTCGGACGGCAGGTCGGCAATCTCCTCATTGAACCCCTCGCCCAGGATCTGTTCCAGGGTCACATCGGCGTACCGTTCCAGCACCTCAAAATGGTCATAACGCTCACCGCCGGGCAGCGGCGTGAAATCACTTTCGATTTCCGAGAATACAATGACATCCGGACCCGCACCATCGTTGTACCGGGACATAAGCCGGGCGTGCTTCTGAATCTTGGTCAGCACATGGGCCGGTGTGTACTGCGGATTGCCTTCCGGGTCCACCGGACGATAATCCTGGAACACGGCATAACCGTCCGCATCGAACAAATTCTCGATGTTGTGGACTACCAGTTTGTACGGTTGGGCACAAACCCGGCCCGTGCCGGAAACGGATATGGCAGTGATCAAAAGTGCAACGGCCAATACGTTAGCCGGCAACCGGAGTCTGTTTTTCAACATGGAAACGAGATAATTATCTTTAAATATTTGGAAGAAGCCCGGCACCGGTCCGGCATCAGGCCTCCAGGACACCGCTTTCTTTTTTGTTGCCGGCGGCATCCAGGGCACGGACGGTAAACGAACCGGACGGATCATCCAGTGTGCATTGGAACGGCTCTTCAAGTGACGTCTGCGGCTGGTGTGATACGGTTGCCATCAGGAGACCGTTCCGAAGTACCTCGTATCCGGCAATCGGCTCGCTGCCGGCGTAGGCCGTATCCCAGGCAAGGGTGATGCGGTTGTCGTTGCCACGTTCCAGCCGCAGGTTCCTTGGGGGGGTCAGCCCCTGGTCGGCCAGCTGAAAGTAGTTGGTCTGACCGTCATGGGAGCGGTCGCCCAGCCTCTCCAGTTCACGCCGCTCTTGCTCCGTCAGTGCATCCGGGTCGATCTGCGAAGCGTAGAAGTTCTGTATGAGCTGGCATTTGAGCGGATCATCGTCGATATGCCCGATGCCCACGATCAGCGTATCCACCCCCGGAGTCGTCAGCGCGTGCTCGATGAGGGGCTTGCTGGGCAGATGATCGGAGCCCACCCGGCGGACCACATCCTCGGGCGTACGCGACCAGCGCGGTTCCTTGTCGTACATCGCCCCGTCGGCGAATACCTTCATCCCCACAACACCAATATCCTTCGCCTTGGCCACGGGAATCACATTATGCTGCATGTTCAGGTACTTCCGGTCGTTGACATTGATCGAAACAAGCATGCCATCCAGCAGACCGTACTTGTCGCGCTGGATCATCTCCATCATGGCCGGGGCGGAATGGTGCCCGGAAAAACCGATATGCCGGATAAGCTTCTCGTTGCGCGGATTCAGGCCGGTGATGTTGGTACCGTCCCGGAAATCACGCAGGGCCACCAGCGCCCCGAAATTCCCGTTTGTGTCCAGATCGCCTTCCAGTCCCTGGTACACCACATCCACCTCTTCAAAACTGGTCAGATTGTGGATCATCACCATATCCAGATAGGCACCATCGGGATAACCGCCTTCTCCGTCGCCGAACATCAGGGTGAGGGCGCGTTTGACATCGCCCACCGCCCCCTCCGCCGGGTCGCCGTTTGTTGCATTCCGCACGTCATCCATTTGCGGGAAGCCGCCCTTGGCCCAGCGGATCATGGTTTTTGTCGTCAGGAAAATGGACGAGCGCAGTTTCTCGTCGTATCCGCTTCGACCCGGGATCAGGTTCCGTTTTTTGAATGCCTTGCCAAAGTTCGCCTGGCTCGGTCCATACACATTGGAAGTGTCAAAATAATTCACCCTGAGCTCAAACGCCTTGAGGATGATGGCCACGGGGTCGACATCATCCGGAGTCCACTGGATGGATGCCTGTCCGCCCAGACCGAAGGTCGTTACATCAAAGCCGGTCCGGCCGAAGCGGCGTTTCATGGGTGCCGGGAAAGCGACATTGCTGTAGGCCAGTCCGGGCATTACCGCCACACCGGCGGCCGCGGCTGCGGACAGTTTCATGAATTCGCGGCGGGACAATATTCTTGCCGTTTGTTTTTTCTTTTTCATGGTCGTGTGATTTGGATAACAATGGTTTCATGGGAAAACCGGATACCACTTGCTGCTTCAGTATACGAAACTGCCGGAACACTTTTCCAGGAATCCAACGCCCTGGCCGGAGCGCCTGCAACCATCCAAAATGCCGATCGTATACTCCGGGACAGCAAATCCACAAGACCAGCATTCTAAAAGACCGCCAATCCACACACCCGATCCACTCCACGACCGGACATACCCACTGCCATGAATATCCTCCTGCTCATCGCATCCCTCATACTGGCCCTGTTCCTGGCCGGCTTCCTGTACCTTGCTTGGTGCGGACTTTTTACGAAAATCACCGTGGAGGAGCGGGAAGCGGGTCCTTTTCTGCTCATCTACAAAAAACATACCGGTGATTACAAGAATATCGGTCCGGTGATGGATGAGGTCTACCACACGCTTCGGGACGAGTACCAGCTGGAAACGACCCGTGGATTCGGGCTTTACTACGACAATCCGCAGGAAAATGAGAAGTCGCAGCTGCGCAGTCTTGGGGGCTGCATGGTGGACGGGCAGACCCCTGAGGAGTTCAACCGCCAATATCCCGGGGTGACGGAGTCGTTCGGTGTGGCCCTTTTTCCCGCATCCCAAAATGTGATGGCGGTTCATCCGTATAAGGGCAAGGCATCCATAATTCTGGGTGTCATGCGGGTCTACCCGCGGTTACAGGCCTGGATGAAGAAATACCAGCGACGGTCGGTACCGATGATGGAAATCTATGACACACCCAACAGGACGATCACCTATCTGGCGGCCGTCGGCGTGCCCGATTCAATCTATGAAAACCTGTTGAATCAGGGCACGTGAAACGGCGTTCCCGGTCGCTCCCCAGTGACCGGTTTTATCCCTGAGTCAGCGTATGGACAACTTCTCCATTCGGTCGGGCAAGTTCTATCTTCAGCGGCATTTTTCCGGCTGCATGTGTGGAACAGCTAAGACACGGGTCGAACGCCCTGATGACCGCTTCCACCCGGTTGAGCATTCCTTCCTCGATCTTCTCACCCTTCACGAAATGCCGGGCAACCTGCATGATGCCATGGTTCATCGCCATGTTGTTGTGACCGGAGGCGATGATCAGGTTGGCCCACTGCATCACCCCGTGCTCATCCACTTTGTAATGGTGGATGAGGGTGCCGCGCGGCGCCTCGGCCATGCCCACACCTTCCAGGTTGTTGGGTCCGGCAACAGCTCTAGTTTTATTACCGGTGAAAGCGGGCTCTGAAAGCAGTTGTTCCAGTTTTTCAAGCGAGTAGAGGATTTCGATCAGTCGCGCATGGTGGTAGTAGAAGGAGCTCAGCACGGCACCGCTTGACAGTCCGCGGAACTCCGACAGTTCAAGGTCTGCCTGTGGCGTACCGCAACGGTCAACTACGTTCAGGCGCGCAAGTGGCCCCACGCGGTACATGCCCTTGGGATAGCCCATTGGCTTGTAGTACGGGAACTTGAGGAAGGTCCAATTCTCTACGTGCTCAGCGATGTAGTCCTGATAGTTGGCCGGATCCAGCTTGTCCGCCACGATTTTGCGCGAGGAGTCGACAAATCGGATCTTGCCGTCGTAGAAATCCAGCTCGCCGTCGTCGTTCACCAGTCCCATGAACAGGGATTTCATGTTGGCAAACGTGCGAATCTCGTCAACGAACTTCGACACACGCAGGGACGAAGTGCCGTTCTGATTGAGCGCCTGTTTGTACCAATCGAGGTTCCGCTGCACGATCCGGAGCATTTCTGGGATGTCGGCCAGGATCTTGTCGCGCACATCCGCACTGCAGGGATCGGATACGCCACCGGCGATGATGGCAGCGGGGTGCACCCGCTTGCCGGCCAGCAATTCAATGATCGTCTGACCGAATTTTCTCAGGCGAATACCGTCGCTGGCCATCTGTGGATTCTTCTTAAGCACCCCAAGAATGTTCCGATCCATGGGGTTGGCGTCAAAGCCCATCACCATGTCGGGAACGGAAAGGTAGAAGAAACTCAGTGCATGTGACTGAACGATCTGACCGAGATTGATCGCCTCTCGGATAAGGGATCCGGTCTCAGGAACTTTCACGGCGAGGATCTGATCGCAGGCCTTGGCACCTGCAATCAGGTGCGCGACCGGACAGATGCCGCAAACGCGCGCCATAAGCGACGGCATCTCTCGGAACCGGCGCCCTTCGCTCAGTTTCTCAAAACCCCGAAACTGAGTCACCTGGAACAGTGCGTTGTCAACCGTACCGCTATCATTCAGCATCAACGTGATCTTGCCATGACCCTCGATCCGGGTAATGGGCTCAATAGTTATGGTTCTAGACATGAAATAATTCTCCTATCCAAATCGTGCTCGTTTCGATAACTCCGGAGTTCTTCCCTCCGCTATTTCCACCAGGGTGTAAAAAATATTGTCTGCCGAGGGCGGACATCCGTGCAGGAACACATCCACATGTACAAAATTATGCACCGGATAGGCCTTTTCCAGCAGCTTGGGAATATTAACGCTTGGGATGATGTCATTGCCCGGGGTCGTTTCCAGATAGCCCCGCTTGAAGACATCTTCCACCTTGAATTGATTGCGCATGGAAGGCACGTTCGCGGTCACCGCGCAGTCGCCGAAAGCGATCAGGGTCTTTGTACTCTTGCGGACCCGCTTGACCATCTCCACATCCTCATCGGTGCTGATAGCCCCTTCCAGGAGTGTGACATCCACATTCTCCGGGAATTCCTTGACATCCACCAGCGGACTGAAGACAATGTCGTAGATTCCGGCTACATCGATAAGGCGCTCATCCACATCCACCAGGGACATATGGCAGCCGGAGCAACCGTCCAGCCAGAGCGTTGCCAGGGTCAGTTTCTTATTCATTCGTGGGCCTCCCGCATCTTCGTCAAATAGGGTAACAATTGTTTGCGTTTTGACATTTCGCCAACCGACTTTCCTCTTTCGATCAGGGCACCGGTGGGGCACACATGGACACATTTGCCACACTGAGTGCACGTTTCTGACTCACCCCATGGGTGATCCAGGTCGGTGATGACCCGAATGTCGATGCCCCGGTCCTTGATATCAAGGGTGTGCGCGCCTTCGATCTCGTCGCATACACGGACGCAACGCGTACAGGATATGCACCGGTTGTGGTCCAGGATGAAGCGCTCATGGGTGGCATCAATGTCCAGTTGTGGATACATGTAGGGGAAATGCACGTGGGTCATTTCCACTTCCTGCGCCATGGACTGCAGTTCACAGTAGCCGTTTGTAGCACATACGGAACAGACGTGGTTGCGCTCTGAAAAATAGAGCTCGAGCAGGCTCCTCCGGTATTTTTTGATCCGGTCCGAGTTGGTGGTCACGACCATCCCTTCTTCCACTGTGGTCATGCAGGAAGGCAGCAGCTTGGGTGTTCCGGCTATTTCCACGATGCACATCCGGCATCCGCCATAGGCCGAGAGGCCCTTCAGTGAACACAGGGTCGGGATCTTTATGCCGTTTTCGCGGGCCACATCCAGGATGGTCTGGTCTTCCCGGGCTCCGACCTGCCTTTCGTCGATCGTCAGGGTTTTGATTTTTACTGATGAGCTCATAATACCGCTTCCTCTTTATGTTCAATGACACATACACCGGCCGGACACTTTTTATCTTTGATGTGAGCCAGGTACTCATCCCTAAAAAAGCGGATGGTACTGAGCACGGGATTCGCAGCCGTCTGGCCGAGTCCGCACAAACTGGTATTCCGCACCACATCGCAGAGCTCTTCCAGCAGCTCCATGTCGTGCATGGTTGCCTTGCCTTCTGAAATGAGGTTCAGCAGATTGTACATCTGGGCGGTACCCACCCGGCAGGGCGCGCATTTTCCGCAGGACTCTGACCGGCAGAAATCCATGAAATACTTGGCGACGTCGACCATGCAGGAGGTTTCATCCATGACGATCATCCCGCCGGACCCCATGATGGAACCGACCTGTGCCAGCGACTCATAGTCCACTTTCATATCCAGGTACTCGTCCGGGATACAACCGCCGGAGGGACCTCCGGTCTGGACTGCCTTGAATTTTTTTCCACCGATGATGCCGCCGCCGATCTCAAAGACGATTTCACGCAGGGTGATGCCCATCGGTACCTCGATCAGGCCGGTGTTGTTGATGCTGCCGGCCAGCGCGAACACCTTTGTGCCCTTGCTGCGCTCGGTTCCGATGCTTGCATAGTAATCGGCGCCCTTGCGGACGATCGGGCTGATGTTGGCGAACGTTTCAACGTTGTTGATGAGGGTCGGGAAGCCCCACAGTCCGTACTGTGCCGGATAGGGTGGACGTGGTCTGGGAGTACCGCGCTTGCCTTCGATGGAGGCGATCAGCGCCGTCTCCTCTCCGCAGACAAAGGCACCGGCACCCAGCCGGATTTCCACATCAAAGCTGAACGGCGTGCCGCATATGTTCTTGCCAAGAAAGCCCTGGCGTTCGGCTTGCTTGATGGCTGCCTTGAGCCGCTTGATAGCCAGTGGATATTCGCCCCGGATGTAGACATATCCGTGGGTAGCGCCGACCGCATAACCGGCGATGGCCATGCCTTCGACAATACTGTGCGGATCGCTTTCCAGCATACTGCGATCCATGAAGGCACCGGGATCGCCCTCATCCGCGTTGCAGATGACGAATTTTTTGGTGCCGACCGCCTTGTGGACCGTGCTCCATTTGAGTCCGACCGGATAGCCGCCGCCGCCTCGTCCGCGCAATCCGCTTTTGACCATCGTGTCGATCACTTCCACGGGCTGCATGGTGGTCAGACAGTTGTAGAGCGCTTCGTATCCCTCAAGTGCAAGGTAGTCACCTAGCACCTCCGGGTCGGTATTGCCGCAGTGTTCCAGGGCAATTTTGGTCTGGCGAGCAAAAAACGGCATGTCAGCAGGTATTTCCAGCCGTTTGACCGGTTTTTTGTCGATGCTCTTTACAATGTCGGCAGCATCGCCCGGCTTCACGCCACCGTAAAGCGCCTGCCCGTTATTGATGGTGACCAGGGGTCCGGATGCACACAGCCCAAGGCAACCCGTGCCGCTGATACGGCAACTCTCCTTTTTGCCCTGTTCCTTGACCTGGCTGGCCAGCTCATCCTTTACTTTTTCGCTTTGCAGGGAAACGCATGCCGCAGCCGTACATACATTGATGTTGTACTTGAAGGCCTCGCGCTTTTTCTGGTGCGTTTCACCGATTTTTTTGAATTCTTCAGGCGTCATTTTGTATCATTCTCCCAATTCTGTCTACGACAATTTCAGGTGTTATTTGACCGGCGATCTCACCATCCAGGACGATAGCCGGCGATAGTCCGCACGATCCAATGCATCGGGCCGTAAGAAGTGACAGCTTTCCGTCCTCCCTGGTTTCCCCGGCCTCAACGGAAAAATTGTTTCTGATCGCTGATAGAATGGCCGGGACCCCTTTGATATAGCACGCCGTTCCGGTGCAGAGTACCGCGGTGTGGTCCCCTTGTGGCTTAAGTGTGAAGAAATGGTAGAAAGTTGCCACACCGTATATCTTGCTCAGCGGCACCCGTAATGCATCCGAGACGTACTTCAGATTCTCATCGTCTAGGAAACCATACACCTCCTGCACCGAGTGCAACGTTTCGATGAGGGCATATTGGGAGTGACCGTACCTGCGCATGGTGGCATCAACAAGCTTTCGACGCTTGTCTTTGCTCGCTGCTTCATTCATGGAGTGTACCCCTGTGGTTGTTTCTGGAAAGTAATAATGTCAATGAGAGCTAGTGACCGTATCAATAATTGATACTTTAGTATACCACTTTTATTGTGAATTCCTGATGAATATTTTCCCAAAAAACCGCTTTTCCATATAGAAAAAACGCTTACATATCCATCTCTTGCCTCATAATCCACGAGCACAAGAAAAACAAGGTTTAACGTTTTTTTACAGAGGTTTCAGTACTGCACAATTGCCTTTATTCTGTTTATCTTGCCCGTTGACCCGAAAAATCATCACCACCCGAAACCGGGTTCCATTGACGCAAGCGGAGTGTACCCATGTCCAAATCCACAATAATCAGTACCAAAAAATTCGGGCTGCCACCCGGGAGCCTGGTCTACACCGGCAGAAAAAAAACCGGGCAGATGCATGTGAGTATCATGGATTATGGTCCGGACCAGCTGGAGGAGTCGCAATCCCATGACATCACAACCTGCCTGCCTTACCGGGATACCACCGCAACGTCATGGATCACCGTCACCGGACTGCACGAAACCGAAAAGATCGATACCCTGACCAGCCATTTCGGCATCCACCCGCTCATCTCCGAGGACATCCTCAACATCCACCAGCGTCCCAAGGTGGAAATTTTCGACGACTACGTCTTCATCACGCTGAAGATCCTCGATTTCGAGAAAGAGACCCGCCATGTCGGCATCGACCAGGTCAGCCTCATCCTTGGCAGCGGATACGTGCTCATGTTCCAGGAGCAGGATGAGACCCTTTTCGCCCCGCTTCGCAAAAGGATCCGGGAAAGCAAGGGCCGCATCCGCAAAATGAACTCCGACTACCTGCTTTATGCCATCCTGGACATCATCGTCGACCACTACTTCGTCAATCTGGAGCAGATCAGTGACCACATCGAGACCATTGAGCAGCAGCTCATGACCGAACCGGAACCGGAAACGCTCAATGAGATCTACCGCCTCAAACGGGAAGTGCTGTTCCTTCGCAAATCGGTGTGGCCGCTGCGCGAGTCGGTCGGCCGGCTGGAGAAATCGGAGTCGCCGCTCATAACGGAGAAGATTGTACCCTACTTGCGCGACCTGTACGACCACACCATCCAGGCCGTCGACAGCGTGGAGACCTACCGCGACCTGCTCTCCGGCATGCTCGATCTCTACCTCTCGGGTGTCAGCAACCGCATGAACCAGGTGATGAAGATGCTGACCATCATCGCCACCATCTTCATTCCGCTCACCTTCATCGTCGGCATCTACGGGATGAACTTCGAGAACATGCCGGAGCTGGAGTGGCGCTATGCCTATTTCGTGGTCCTGGGTTTCATGTTCACCATTGCCGTGGGTATGCTGGCCTGGTTCCGTCGAAAAGGCTGGATGTGACCGGCCTCACTGGACGTCGAAATCGAAAAAAGTATCCGGCCAGGGCTCGTCGGCCAGGCGGTAGTGCCACCACTCGCGCGAATAGGGCAGGAAACCGTGGCGTTCCATGGTTTTTTTCAGGAGGATGCGGTTGGCGGCCTGCTCCGGGGTGACCAGGCCGGAGTCATGGTGCGATGGCGGACCGAACAGGTCGAACCCGCTTCCCATGTCCACCTCGCTGCCCGTTTCCAGGTCGTAGAGTGAAAGGTCGATGGTGCTCCCGCGTGTGTGTCCGGACCGCTCGGCGATGTACCCTTTGGTGAAGAGGTCGGCCTTGTCCACCTCCGGATAATACTTCTGTCTGGTCAGGGTGTCCGACGGATCCCGGGCCCAGCGCACAAAATGGTCCACCGCCTTTTGCGGACGATAGCCGTCGAAGACTATGATGCCGTATCCCCGTCCGCGCAGCTCATCGGCCGCCTTTTTCAGGGCTTCGAGCGCCTCGTCGGTAAGAATGGCCACGGGTGCCAGGTATCCGTCCACCGGCGCGCCGACGAAATTGTCATCCGTGAAATACCGGATATCGTATTTCGCATCGGGGATGGCCTTGTGCACATATCCGAAGCCATCGGGGATTTGACGGTTGCCATTATCGCCATTATTGCAGGCGCTTATCATGATCGCAAGTAAAAGCAGTGTGAAAATTAAGTTGGTCATAGTTCATGATTATAACAGGTTTCGGGGATGGATCAACGGCGTCCGTCGGATTGGTTGCTGCCGGGGTACGCCTCCAGCTCCCACAACTCGACGTATTCCTCCTTTCTGTGATCCCTCCTTCTGGTTTTTTTGGATGGCGGGGCGACCTTGCGCCGCAGCATGCGTACTTTACGGAATCTGCTGTTGCTCTCCAGCTCCTCCTCAACCGGGTGGCGGACCCGCACCCCCTCCGTCCGGCCCAGATTTGAAAACAGGATGACCAGCCGGCCGGCTCCTTCCAGGTGACGCTCCGCCCCGGAAAAAAGCCGCTCAAAAAAATCCGGTTCGTAGTAGATGGCCCTGTCCATCAGACCGGGACCGGCTTCCGGCGACTCCTTTTGGTCCGGTTGACCCACCTGCTCCGGTCGGCCGGACTCCTTTGACTCCTCCGGTTGTTCAGCCCGCTCTGTCTCCTCCGGTTCCCCCGGCAGCCAGGGCGGATTGCACACGATCAGGTCCGACCGGCGGCCATATCCACCCAAAAAACCGGCATCGAACAGATCGGACACTCGCGCATCCACCCGGCCATCAACACCCTGGTGCCTGGCATTTTCCCGGACAGTCATGATGGCATTGGGATGGATATCCGTTGCCAGCACATGTTCGAATCCGCGCTCGAGCAGCATGAAAGCCAGCACCCCGCACCCGGTCCCGACATCCATCGCGCCGGCCTTGCTTCCCGTGTACGCCTTCAGCCATTCATCAAACAGGTGCAGATGGTCGAATCGGGTCGGGAAGTAGGTGCCGTACCAGGGGTAGATCTCGTGCCGGAGTACCGGAAACCGGACCCCCTTCAGGAACCACTGCCAGGAACTGTTCAACCCCTGGACCTGGGGATAAGCCAGGCAGAAATCGCTCTTATCCGGATACAGCTCATCCAGCCAGCCGATGGCCGGCGCTTTCTTCAGCGCGATGCGGTTGTCACTAATTGGCACTAGAAGGCGGTTGGATGCGTCCCGGTACACCGCACGCCGTTTTCGGTAGGATCGGAAATCACCTTTGTCCATCTTCCCGCTGCCGAATACACGCTCCCTCAGATGCGAGAGCACCTGGAGTCCTGTTGGATACGCATCCCGGATCACGACGCTGTCGCCCTCGAGCAGGCGACCGGCAACGGAATCCGGATCCGACGCGGCCGTGACCGGTGGCAGATCCCCCTCCGGCACCAACGGTTCCGGCCGGTACAATGCCATTTCTTTCGACGAGAGCGGAATGAAGCCCTTTGCCATATTGTTGCCTAATTACCTGATTTTATGAATCTGAGCGGAGCTGTTATGAATAAGATGATACCGACAGGCGTGCTGTTACTGTTCGCCCTGGTCACAAATATACAAGGACAGGATATCAGTTTTCAGAATGCTTTTCCTTCCCTGTCCTTCCATTCGCCCATCGATTTCCAGATTGCCGAAGATCTGGCCGACACCGTGTTCGTCGTCGAGCGCGCCGGCACCATCCAGCGATTCCGCAACGATCCGGGAACCACGGAAATGCAGCAGGTGCTGGACATCCGGTCGCGCGTATCGACAAGCGGGGAAGGAGGGCTGCTTGGCGTGGCCTTCCATCCCGAATTCCTGCAGAACGGATATCTCTTTGCACACTACACGTCACCCAACCCTTTCCGGTCCGTTTTTGCCAGATTTGAAAGGGATCCGGACAATCCCCTGGTTTTCGATCCGGACAGCGAACTGATCCTGCTGGAGGTGGACCAGCCGAGAACCAACCACAATGCCGGGCAGGTACGGTTTGGTCCGGATGGATATCTTTACCTCGCCCTGGGCGACGGTGGAGGCAGCGGCGATCCGTATGAGCACGGACAGGATCGCACCACCCTGCATGGAAACATCCTCCGGATCGATGTGGACAATACGGATGAAGACCTGAACTATGCCATTCCATCCGACAACCCCTTTGTCGGCAACGATGAAGGGTGGCGGGAGGAGATCTTTGCCTGGGGATTCCGGAATCCGTTCCGTTTCAGCTTTGACTCCGAAACCGGCATGCTGTGGGTGGCCGATGTGGGCCAGAACGACCGGGAAGAGGTCAATATCGTGGAAGTCGGCAGGAATTATGGATGGAACATCATGGAGGGCAGCATCTGCTATCCGCCATCATCGGAGTGTGACACTGCCGGGCTGGAGCTTCCCGTCCATGAATACGGGTTCAGCGGCGGCCAGTCCATCACCGGCGGTTTTGTCTACCGGGGGGATGCGGCCCCCGGGCAGCAGGGACGGTATTTTTACGGTGATTACATGACCGGCGACCTCTGGTCGTTCGATTTCGACGGGGAAGAGGCCTTCGACAACCGCAGCATCGGGCAGGTGGCCCGGTTCCAGCTGGTCTGCTTCGGGGAGGACCACGACCACGAGCTCTACATGTGCCTGATGGGCCAGGGCGAAATCCATCGCATTGTCATGGAACCGGAGCCTACCATTGCGGATACGGATCCGGCAGCGCCTGAAGCCGTGGTGCTGGATCAGAACTACCCCAACCCGTTCAACCCGACGACCGTCATACGGTACCGGCTGGCCGAAGGCGGCCCTGTCACCCTGGAGGTGACGGATGTGCTGGGTCGAACGGTACAGGTGCTT
>SKWQ01000097.1 GCA_007128855.1 Balneolales bacterium | reverse complement strand
GGAACGTGAAATATTCGGTGTTGATGCCCATCCGGTGCACCAGGGTCCGGTCGTCCGGAGCGCCCAGTTTGAGCAGCTGCTCGCGCCAGTGGTTGCTGACCGGCAAAATCAGGTCGGCGTGCTCAAAAATCTCATTGTACTGGTTGACCTGCCGGCTATTGCGCAACACCCGCGACACATCGTAGCCGTGAAAAGTGACCACCAGGCGGTCGCAGAGCTGCAGCTTCTTGAAACTGGTGCCGATCACCCCGTTAGGTCCGAAATGGCAGTGAAGGATCCCGGCGCGGCCGATATCAGCAAAGGAATCGGCCAGCCACGGCGCCTTCAGGTTCATCGCCGGTTTGCCAAACCGGAAAGGGTTCAGCGAGCGCAGCACCTGACGGCGGCCACGCTTCATGTTCCGGGCGATCAGCCCCGGCAGCCCCGCCAGCCGCTGGGAATATTTCCGCCTATTGCTGAAATGATGTGTGCGCCCTCTCAGGTCGTACCCCTCGATAACGGCGTTGGAAAACGCTTTATCCTCACCACTCTTGGCGATTACCCGGACATCGATCTGGCGGTCAAGCAGACCAGTGACATGATGAAGTACAAAGGTCTCCGAGATTTTCGGAAACTTGCTTGTCAGAATAGTGACTTTCATTATTAACCCTGCTTTTGGCACACTCACAAAATACAAAAGGAATGATGATTGCAATATTAAGATTTTTTAACATCCGTGATGGCATCTCAGGGAGCGGCCTTGGAGAACGTGCAGTTATTGTAAGCGTTTTTGTGTGCATAATTCGTGAAATATGAGTGAGTAAATTCCAATTTTCATGCCTTGCTGACCCGCCGGACTCGCACCTTTATCGGCAAACCGGTGCCACACATCATGCAGAGGCAACACTACCCATTACATGCCTTTAGCCGCCGACCCGTGATCGCTTCCGGCTGCCGATCCCACCGGTCCGGACGGTCGACCCCGGAAATATTAAAAAATCTTAATATTTATTTGGCATCCCCTTGTTTCCTGTCCAAAAGAGTCTTAGTTTTAGCGCTTCAGTAATTGAATGTGCATAAAAACGACATCGGGAATGAGTAAGATTTGTTGATGTACTCTCCCAGTGTACGACAGTAGTATTAAAAGAAGCCGCAATAAAAGGCAGTATGCCCTCACTTGCCGGTTTCCGTTACCCCAAGCACCGGTCTATGGATCCAGCAAACGGTTTTGCTGCTGAGTTCATGGGACTTACAAGGCGGAGCTGCAAAAGGAAACTGAAATCATTTGGTGCCATCTACCACCACCCGCAGCCCTTTCAGATATTATTTAGAAACAACGTCATGCTCGACACCCTGATCACCTCACGCACCCGGATCCGACTGCTGCTCAAGTTCTTCTCCAACAGCCGCACCACCGGATATCTGCGCGCCCTGGCGGACGAATTCGGAGAATCCACCAATGCCGTACGGATTGAGCTCAAACGCTTCAAGGAAGCCGGCCTGATCACTTCCAGCGACAACGGCAACAAGCGTTTCTACCGCGCCAACCGCGATCACGCCCTCTATCCGGAACTCAAGAGCATTACGCGAAAATCTCTGGGGATCAGTCAGATAGAAGGAATGGTCGAGCGGCTCGGCAACGTGCAGCTGGCCATGATCACCGGCGATTATGCGCGGGGACACGATACCGGCATCATCGACCTGGTCATCGTCGGCTCGGTGGACCAGACCTACCTCAACCTGCTGGTCAAAAAGGCCGAGACCCTCATCAACCGCAAGATCCGCACCCTGCTCATCACCGCCGAGGAATTCGACGGCTTCCGCGAGCGGTTCACCGAGGACAAGGCCCTGTACCTGTGGAGGAAAAAATGATGCCACGCAGCACCAAAACAAGGCACCCTGTCCCTGTGACCGTTACTTTTTTCCGGGTGGATGCGCCTGACCCCCTGATCAATATTTCCATGAACACAACTGCAACGACATGAAATCCGACCACCCTTATCCCGACGGACCCACCAACGGCCGCTACCACGGCGAGCTGCCCGGCGGCAACAACGCCCCTGACCGCCGGCCCGACATCGCCGACGATGACGAAATCGATCTTAAAAGACTGTTCCACACCACCCTGCGCTACAAGTGGATCATCGTGCTGTTCCTGGTGGCCGGCACCGCCGCCGCCTGGTTCTACGCCGACGCGCAGCTGCCCATCTACCGCGGCGAGGGGAGCATGATCATCTCCGAGGACCGCGGCAATCCCATGGCGGGCGGCGACCTGGGCAACATGCTCTCCACCAGCTTCGGCATCGGGCAGAGCAGCCGCGTGCGCAACGAATTGGAGGTCATCCGCTCGCGCAACTTCATCGGCGTGATCGCCGACGAGCTCAAGGCCAACCCGCGCCAGCCCGATGGCAACATCTGGCCGGTGCTGTGGCAGGAGTATCCGGAGGATGCGCACCCGGTGGACCGGCTCACCGTCATCGAGCGCATCCGCCGCAGCATGACCGCCGAGCTGAAGGACCGCGACTCCGACGTGGTGCAGATCACCTACCAGAGCCCCTCGCGCGAGGAGTCCCGCCACGTGGTGAACCTGATCCTGGACCAGTACTACGAATTTTCCACGCGCCAGAACCGCATCCAGGCCCGCTCGGCCATCGAGTTCCTGGACCGCGAGGAGGAGCAGCTCAAGGCCCGTCTGGTGCACAGCGAGGACCAGCTCCGTGATTTCATGAACCGGGAGGGACTGGTGGTGATGGACGAGCAGGCCTCCCAATTGGTGCAGGCACTCTCGCAGCTGGAAGCCGAGCGCCAGGCCGTGGAGGTCAAGCGCGCGGCCATCAGCTCCGCGGTGGCCAACTACGAACAGGAACTCGATGAGATCCGTCCCGGCCTGGCCGACCAGTTCGCGGCGGGACTCTCACAGCGCCTCAACCGCTATCAGTTCCAGCTGGCCGAGATCGAGACCGAAAAGATGCTCATGGCCTCGCGCAACCCGCGCCTGCGCGACAACCCGCAGCTCGAACCCTCCTACGTGCGCCTGCGGGACGAGGCCGACGAAATCCGCCGTGAAATCCGCCGCATCACCTCCGAGCTGGTGGACACCGACGAGCGCTTCCTGGGCTTTCTGGACAACCAGGGCGGGGGCATCACCGCGCGCCTGGCCGAACTGCGCCAGAACCTGATGGAGCTGCGCGTGGAGCAGAGCCAGCTCAACGCCCAGGCCGGCGTGCTCGACGAGCGCATCGCCAGCGAGGAGCAGTTCTTCGCCCGTCTGCCGGACAACATGGTCGAAATCGCCCGCCTGCAGCGCGATATGCAGGTCAACGAGCGGCTCTACCTCACCGTCTCCCAGCAATCCGCCGAACTGGCCGTCTGGGAGCAGACACAGATGGGCTTCGGCCGCGTAGTGGATTACGCCATCCTGCCGGGCGAACCGGTCAGCCCGCGCGTGCGCCTGCTGCTGCTCATCGGCTTCATGCTGGGCGGCGCCCTGGCCGGCGGGTTCATCCTGCT
>SKWQ01000182.1 GCA_007128855.1 Balneolales bacterium | reverse complement strand
CTGCAAAAGTAACGGGAGGATGTGGTGCTCACCACATAGGCGGCATCGGCCGGGATGCCGCCGGGTTCCGCCGTGCCGGCATCCTTCTCGTCAAGGAACTCCTCACGGTCCTGGATGCGCAACACCTTGCTGCGGCATCGCACTTCCCCCCCGCGGGAACGGATGTACTCCTCCAGGACTTCCACCATCTTCAGCAGGCCGCCGGGCACATAGTAGTTGGTGCAGCTGGTGTAGGTGAGTCCGGGCGCGCCGAACAGGAACGGCGTATCCTCGGCCCGGCTCTGCGCCGTGATCATGAGCTGCTCGTCGATGAACGTGCGGAAGGCGGGCGTATCCACCCCGCACGACTGCATCACCTGCCTGACCGAACGGAAGGCGTAGCGCAGCACGGGGATGTCGGACAGACGGTTCCTTAGGGCCAGATCCACCCACTCCCGGAAGCGTTGCGGCGGGAAGTAGATGTTCTGCTCCGAAATGCGCCAGACGGTGTCGCTGATCCGGAAAGCCAGCTCCCAGAACCGGCGCTGGCCCGGTTCGTTGCCGAATGCCCGCACCGCCTCGCCGATCCATTTCTCCCGGTCGGTATAGCGGGTGATGGTCTCGCCGTTCATGCGGACGGTCATCGGCGGATCGATGGGCTCTTTGGGCAGGGTTACCCCGAGCATCTTCTCGAGCCGTGCGAGCGGCTGGTGCTCATCGAACCCGATGAGCGTGGTGGCGCCGGATTCAAATACGAACCCCTTGCGCGGATAGGAAGAGCTGCATCCACCCGGCACGTGGGAGGCTTCCAGTACCAGCACGCGGAACCCGTCCCGCGCCAGCAGGGATGCGGTGGTGAGGCCGCCCATGCCGGCTCCTACGACAATGACATCATAAACGGGATAACGCTGTGTACTCATGCAGAGGGTAACACCCCACGGGCTTTTCGCGTTCGGGGCCGGGCGCTTGTGTGGAGGTCAGCCCGGGACGGTGGCGATCAATCCGGCTGGGCGACGTTGTTGTTTCCGGCCAGGACCGGTTCATCCACCCTGGTATCGCTCTCGATCATGCCGTCGAACAGGTTGATGATCCTGCGGCTGTGCCGGGCCACGTCCTTCTCATGGGTCACCACGATGATCGTATGACCGGCATCGTACAGATTCTCGAACAGCCGCATGATCTCTTCACCGGTCTTGGAATCGAGGTTCCCGGTGGGCTCATCGGCGAGCAGGATGGACGGGTTGTTCACCAGCGCCCGGGCAATGGCCACCCGCTGGCGCTGTCCGCCGGAAAGCTCGTTGGGCTTGTGGTCGACCCGGTCCGACAGTCCCACCCGGTCCAGCACCTCAAGGGCGCGTTTTTTCCGCTCCGAAGAGCGGATGCCCGCATAGATGAGCGGCAGCTCCACGTTGGCCAGGCAGTCGGATCGCGGCAGCAGGTTGAAGGTCTGGAAAACGAATCCGATCTCTCGGTTCCGCACGGCGGCCAGGTCGTTGTCGGTCAGATGGCTCACATCCTGTCCGTTCAGGTGGTAGGAACCAGCCGTTGGGGTGTCCAGGCATCCGATGATGTTCATGAGCGTGGATTTCCCGGAGCCGGACGGACCCATGATGGCCACGTACTCGTTCTTCTTGATGTCGAAGTCGACTCCCCTGAGGGCGCGCACCTTCTGGGTTCCCATGACATATTCTTTGGTCAGTTCGCGGATGGAGATGATGGACTGCTGGTTCATTTCGCAATACGTTTGATGGTGGAAAATATGGGTCAGTTGATGCTGTGATGCTGCGTACTGCTATTTTTTGTCGGGCACCCGGACCGCATCCCCGTCCTCAAGAACCCTGGACAGGATCCGGTAATTTCCGGAAACGATTTCGTCCCCGACCTGCAGGCCGGCGATCACGTGGATGTAGCGGTCGTCGCTGATCCCGGTTTCTACCGGCATCATTTCGACCTTGCCATCGCTTACGCGGAATACCACGCGGCGCATATCCTCGCGGCCGATGGCGGTTGTGTCGGGGTTGGACAGGCTCATGTCGCGCATGGTAACGGCCTGGAGCGGCACGGAGGGCACGTTCACTTCGCGCAGCGTTTCGATGTCCACCGTGGCGGTCATCCCCGGCTTGAACCGGGCGATGGGCTGCGGTATGGTGACCTCGCTGTCACTGAGCGGCACCTCTTCCAGCGGCGGCCGGCCGTTTTCGCCCGCATCGATGTTATGCGGACTGAGGATGCGGATCTTGACCGGATATTCGGTGATCTGCTCGGCGGTTCCCTCGCCCCGGGTGATGGCCGAGTTGGCAATTTCCGTTACCACGCCCACGAATTGCCGGTCGGGATAGGCGTCCACGTCGATCCGGGCCGTGTCCTTCTCGGAGACGTAGACGATGTCATTCTCGTTGACATTGACGCGCACCTCCATCTGCTCCATGCGGGCGATGCGGAGCATCTCGGTGCCGGCCATCTGGATGCTGCCGACCACGCGCTCGCCGCGTTCCACATCCAGCCGGCTGACCGTGCCGGTCATGGGGGCGCGGACGGTGGTCTGGCGCAGTTCCTCCTCGATGCGGCGCAGCTGCGCACGGGCATTCTCGACCTGGAAGGAGCTGGCGTTGAAGCTGGCCTGTTCGGCTTCGTAAGAGCGCTGGGCGTTTTCAAACTCGAGCTGGGAGACCATATCCCGGTCATAAAGGGTCCGTTTCTGTTCGTACTCGTTTTTTGCCCGCAGCTTGGATGCACGGTTCTGCTCCATGCGGGCTTGTGTGCCCAGCAGGGTGGCATTGGCTTCGTCGAGGCGGGCCTGGATGATATCGGGGCGGATGCGCAGCAGTACGTCGCCTTCAAACACGAAATCCCCTTCGCGGACATTCAGCTCCACGATCTCACCGGAGACGTCTGGTGCAATTTTGATTTCCACTTCCGGCTGGATGCGGCCGGTCGCCGTCACGAGGCGTGTGATGGTACGGTCACTGACCGTGGACGTTTCCACCGGATGTCCACCGGTGTCGCCGCCTATCCACCCTGCTGCCCGTCCAATGACGGCAAGGAGGGCGAATACAATGATCAGTGCGGCCAGGATGAGCCAGAAACGTCTGTTGTTGCTTTTTTTCGAACCCATGTTGTTCAGGAACCTATTAATAATATCGTGTTGTGTTGCCCCCCGTCTTACGGACTGCCACCGGGAAGGTTGCAGGAAATAGTCCCAGGCCGGATGTGATGACAAAAAAAACCCCGTCCGGCTTGAACGGGGTCTGCAACTGTTTTTTTTCCGGGCGGTTCTGCCCAAGCCGGGTTCTGACTTGGCGATTCTGCCTTGCCAAGCTATGCCTTGCCTAGCCCTGCCTTGCCTGGAGGACCCGGGCCGGACCAAGCGGGCAGCGGATCAACCGGGAAAAAGGTCATCCGCAAGCGTGATCACCGGGACAGTGCCTCGATCTCAAAATCTTCCGTGAGCCGGCCGAGGAAGAAGTCCAGCACTTTCTCCTGGAAGACGAACTGGTATATTGCCTGGATGCGGTTCGAGCTCGCACGGATGAATTCGTTGTTCGCATTGGTCAGCTCGATCAGCGTTGCGCTGCCCACATTGTATCGCTCCTGTTCGGTTTCATACGCTTTTTCGGCCGCGATCAGCGCTTTCTCGGTGGCTTCGAGCTCTTTGGCATAGCCCATGTAATCATTGTATGCCTGCTGGAGCTCCAGGAATACCTCCTGGCGGAAATCCTCAAGGCGCAACTCGGCATTGCGGAAATCGATCCTTCGCTGCTCGATCTGGTTGCGCGTCTGCCAGCGGTTGAAGATCGGGATGCTGACATTAAAGCCGTAGACCCGGTTGATGTTGATGTCAAAAAACTGTTCGGAGAACGGGAACACGGTCCCCTGGATCGGGTCGCGCTGCTGGTCACGGTAATCCGTCGATACCGATGCGAAGAGACTGAGCTGGGGTACCCTTCCGCCCTGGCTGATGCTCAACTCGTAACGCGCCTGCTGCACTTCCAGCTCTGAGGCGCGAAAATCCCTGCGGTTCATCAAGGCGTGACTGATCATTTCGCGCAGGTCGTAATCTTTGACTACAATTTCCTCCTCCTGGATACCGGGCGCTACAAAATCCACCACTTCAAGGGGATCGAGCTGAAGCAGGCGGGAGAGGCGAAGCTTGTTCAGGTTCAGGATGTTTTCACTCTGGATGACACTCAGTTCGTTGTTGGCGACAACCGATTCCTGGCTGTACTGGTCCACGATGGGACGCATGCCGACCTCCACCTGTGCCCTGACCTGCTCCAGCTGCTTGTAGCTGGCTTCGAGGTTCTCCCTGTTGATCTCCAGAAGTTCGGTTGCCAGCAACACATCAAGGAACCGTGCGGCCGATTCGAATATGATCACTTCACGGGTGCGCTGATAGCGCTGTTCGGCGCTTTCCATGCCAAGCCGGGCGCTGCGAAGCTGGTTGATGTTCCGGAATCCGTTGAACAGCACCACGTTGGCGGAGATGCCCGCACTCAGGTTGCTGGTGGTGAAATCGTCAAACGAAACAGTTGCAGGGTCAAACTGACGTCCGATCCTGCGTGTTCCGCCCAAACTGGCGTTCAGGTTCGGCAGGAACTCCGCCTGCTGGCGCCGGTACTGGCTTTCCGAGCGATCGATGTCGCTTCTGCTCAGTTCAATCTCAAAATTGTTGTCAAGTGCAATTTGGATGGCTTCTTCCAGCGTGATGCTGCGGGATTGCTCCGCAGCGGCGGTCACGGTCAGGCAGAGTGTCAGCAGAGCGATCAATACGTAATAGGGTTTCATCTGATGTGTGTTTCTATTGGGATTTTCAAGGTCAAGTCAGGGTATCCATGACATCACCGGCGTAAACGAATTTTGGTACGCGAAGGTCAGGGACGGTCCGTTTGTTTCAAAACGTATAATGATTGTTGTGAACTGAAGTTGTCTCCTTAGACGATTCCGGACACGATTGGTTGCAAAAAAGTTACTTTGGATGTCACTCCTCTTTTTTGCTGTGCTTATCGATGGCATCCTCCACGCGCTGCATCACGTGGCGAACGGCACGTTGCGTGACCAATTTCTTGAACTCGTGCATGAGAAGTGAGGTGAAGGTGTTGCGGTGCGGCTCAGCCACAATGGTTTGAGTTTCGTCCGGGGTGCTGTTTTCGGTGCGCTTGCTACCCCGTCGTGCCAGAATGAGACCGGTCAGCAGCGCCGAGCCGACAAGGTGCAGCGGGTACTTATCCACCCAGTAGCGGATGCGGGCGCGGTTGGCCACACTGTGCCGCACATCACTGAGTGAGGATTCGATCTCGCCCTGGATCTGCTCCAACTCCTTTTTGAGTGCAATTTTTCGGACCTTAAGCTCTTTCATATCCCTGGACTTTGGGTGATTCGTTTCCATCCTTATTCAGATTTTTTCCGGGTGGACTCTTGGCCTGCCCTCTCCGCCGGTCCGCTTTCGACATCGGCCGGGGCCGCATCGTCATCATCGTCACCGAACTGGTCTATCTGGTCCTGAAAGTCCTCCAGGAATTGGTGGAGCATCTTGTTTCGGGTTGCGATCACTATGGACCGGGGCCGCCGCAGGAAAAACATCAATCCGATCAGCAGGACCGGCAACGCCACCAGGACAAATCCCAGACCTTCACTGCCAATCAGGTCGCCGACTAACTTGGATGCGGCAAACAGGATGAGTATGAGTCCCAATGACAGGAACAGGATGCCTGTCACGCGGTACATGGCATGGGCAATGATACCTGTGATGCGCTCACCCATCTCGAGGGAGAACAGTTCGATGCGCTTCTCCACCAGCGCCTTGAATTCACCTGGCAGCTTTTTCAGGTTGTCGGTCAGGGAATCAAAATCTTCCGGGCTCATTCTTTTCTACCCCTTTTGGTCATTTTTCCGATGAGGAATCCGGCCAGCAGGGCAAATCCGATGGAACCTGCGGGGTTCTTGCGGACCAAATCGGCCAGACGGATCTTTGCCTCCTGAAGCCTCATCTGAAAGGCTTCGTCTTCCCAGGTATCCTTCGCCTGATGTACCATTTTTTCGAGAGCTTCAATGATGGGATGCATGGTGATTGGTCTGTGGTGTCTGTTGCGTGACAGGTGATGCACTGGTCAGCACGATAATGCGAAGCCGGTGCAATCCGGCCGCAATTGCGTGCCATTACTGAAAATACAGAATTCACGGGTAAATACTAACCCCGCATCTGCCGGAAACCCTACTCAAAGCGAAGACTTTCGATCGGATCCAGACGCGCGGCTTTCCAGGCCGGATATACTCCAAACACCACACCGATGACGGTCATTCCAACGATTCCGGCGAAAATGGCAAAAACTGGAAGCACGAAGGTAGTATCCATCATGATCACCAGGATGTTGCCTGCCAGGATCCCCAGGAACATGCCGATGAGTCCGCCCAGCTGGCAGACGATCACGGCCTCGGTGAGGAACTGGATCACGATGCTTTTCCGGTTGGCCCCCACGGCCTTGCGGAGCCCGATTTCCCTGGTGCGTTCGGTCACTGACACCAGCATGATGTTCATCACGCCTATCCCGGCGCCCAGAAGCGCAATCCCGCCGACGACAAAACCGAAGAGATAAAGCACACCGGTGAAATCGGCAAAGACCCCCCGGAGCGACTCGTTGGTCTCTATCTCAAAATCGTTTTCACGGTCAGGCGGCACCTGCCGGATGATCCGCAGCAGGCCGGTGGCCTCATCCACCGTCTCATTGATCATCATGACGGACGGGGCCCTGATCTGCATGGCTATGTTCCGTTCACGGCCATACACCGAGGCCAGGCGGGTGTACGGGATCAGTACGAAGTTGTCGAGGGATTGTCCGAATGCCGCCCCCTTGGACTCGATGACACCGACGACGGTGTAGAATTGTCCGTCGATGCGGATGCGCTGGCCAATGGCGTTGCGGTTCCGGAACAGGTTGTCGCGGACATCGGCGCCGATAAGTGCAAAGGGACGCGCATCCTCCACATCGTCCCGGGTCAGGTCACGTCCCTCTTCGATATTGTAGGCGTTGTTGGAGATCCAGAATTCATTACTGCCCCGGATCTGGGTGTTCGGTTCGGTGGATTGCTCCCCGTGGTAGATCCGGGTGGTGCGGAAAACCACGTTCGGCGAGACGGCACGGGAGAGTTCGGCCATGCCCCGGTAACGTTCAAACTGCCGGAAGGTGATGGGCTCGCGGGCCGTGCGTCCGTGCTGGTTGCCGACGACGACACTGGGACGTGTAGTGACATTGATCACATCGCTGCCCATGAGCGTCATGGTGTTCCGGAAGAAGTTGTCGATGACCCTGACGGACGTCGATGCGCTGATTACGGCGAAGACCCCGACCACGATGGCCAGCAGCGTGAGTGCTGCCCTCGTTTTGTTGGAACCCAGGGCGCCAAATGCCATTTTTATGGTCTGCCAAAGATGCATGCGGTTACCTCAGGAATAGCGAAGGGATTCGATCGGATCGGATTTTGCGGCCCGGTTGGCCGGGAGGAATCCGAAGATCACTCCGGTAATGGTCGTGATCAGGAAAGCGAGGATTATGGTCTGTGGTCCCAGATGGGCCACGAAATACTGGTTGATGATGTAGACGGCCAGACCGGAGAAGAGGATGCCGATGATACCGCCGATGAAACAGATGACCACCGATTCGACCAGAAACTGCAGCAGCACTTCCCGGTAGCGGGCCCCGACGGCCTTGCGCAGGCCGATTTCGCCCGTGCGCTCCTTGACCGACACATACATGATGTTCATCACTCCGATGCCGCCGACGAACAGGGAGAGCGCGGTCAGGAAAATCCCGACCCCGTAAATGGCGCCGGTCATGGCTTTGTACTGCTGCTCGAACATTTCCAGCCGGTTGATGGCGAAGTCGTTCTCCTGCTCGGGACCAAGCTGGCGTACCTGCCGCATGATGCCTTCCACCTCGTACTGCCCTTCCTGCAGGGCATCGTCGTCCTCGAACTTGACCCGGATGGCGATGCCGTGCCTGAGACTGTACATGTAGCGATAGGTGCCTATCGGGATGATCACCATGTTGTCGAAACTCTGGAGACCCAGGAAATTGCCCTGCCTTTCGAGGACGCCGATCACCTCAAAGCGACGTCCGCCAATGCGTATCCGCTGGCCAATGGGATCGCGCCACGTGAACAGGGCTTCGGCAACATCGTACCCGAGAATGACGACATTGCGGCCGTTGTGGTCCTCCTCCTCGGTGAAAAACCTTCCGTCCGCGATCTCAACGGATGAGGTCAGGGCATAGCTCTGCGTCACACCCTCGATCTGCACCCCTTCGGCCACCCGGTCTTCGAAACTGACCCGCTGGTTCCATCGGGAAGCTTCGGCGGAAACAGCGGTTGCATACTGGCTGCGACGGGCGATCTCACCGGCATAAGCAACCTGCATCTCGCGACGGTTGACATAGTCCCACCAGCGGTACTCCCCGCCAAAACCCCAGGGCCATTTCTGGATGAAGATCACATCCTGCCCCAGCATCGACATGCTCGACTCGAAAGACCGGTTGATGCCATCGATGACGGTGACCATGGTGGTGACCATCACAATCCCGATGACGATCCCGAACGTGGTCAGCGCGGATCGCATCTTGTTGCTCCAGATGGCGTATAGTGAGAGCCGGATCCCCTCAATGATACTTCGGAAAATCATGTTGTGGATTGAGTGTGTGACGCTTCGGTATTCCGGCTTGTACGAGAAATTCCGGCTTTCGTTTCAAAAAACCCGTCATTGCAAAAAAAGAGGGCTTTTCGGACATTGGCTTATCAGGAACACATCACATATCGACACCTATGAAACTGGACGTACTGGCCATAGCGGCTCACCCCGATGACGTGGAACTCTGCTGCGCAGGAACGCTGGCCGCACTGACCCGGTCCGGGAAAAAGGTCGGCGTGCTGGATCTGACCCGAGGTGAAATGGGCACGCGCGGCACACCGGAACTGCGGCTCCGCGAGGCCCGGAAAGCGGCCGGGATCCTGGGACTGGCAGTGAGGGAGAACGCGGGACTGCCCGATTGCGGACTCGATAACACGCCCGGACACCGGGAAGCCATCATCCGGTTTGTCCGCCGCTACCGTCCGGAGGTTTGCCTGGTGAATGCCCCCGAAGATCGCCATCCGGACCATCGCAATGCGGCACGGCTCACGCTGGACGCCCTGTTCTACAGCGGGATTGCCAAGCTTGAGGTGCCCGGCGCCGAACCGGAACCCTGGCGGCCGCAGCACATCCTCCACTTCATGCAGCACTGGCACTTCGAACCCACATTCGTTTTCGACATTACCAGCACCATCGATATCAAGGAGGAGGCGATCCGTGCTTTTGCATCTCAGTTTGACGTGGGGGAGGATGACAAGGGTCCGAAGACCTACGTGTCGAGCAGGCGTTTCTTTGAAGCGCTGCGCGGACGGGCCCGGGAGTACGGACAGCAGATCGGGGTCGCTTTCGGGGAGCCCTTCCTCTATTATGGCGGACCTGTTCCCCTAAACAACCTGGATGTGCTTTTTTCCGCCCGGCCGCCGCGGTGATCGAGATGCAAATACCCTGAGTGGCCTCACTGCAGGCGGCGAAAGCGTCACCGCAAGCCAGAACAGAGAATAGAGAGCGTGTGATCGCTTGCCGGTAACGGAATCCGGTCAATCGGTGTTTTCGTCGCTATCCTCAACGGCGCTGCCCCTGTCCCTGCGGGACTGGCGATCGGTATCACCTCTTGAGCTGCGGTCCAGACGCGGCGCATATCGCTCCCTCCAGATTTCCATCTGTTCCTCGGAAAGAAGCCCGGAGAGTTCGGCATCCAGCTTTTCGCTCAGTTCGCTGTGGCGCTGGCGTAGTTCCCTCTGGGGGATGATCACCTCTTCGCGTACCAGCTGGCGGTGCGATTCCAGGACGGAGAAAAACGATTCGGCCACTTCTTCCGAGAGTTCCAGATCGCTCACCAACCGCAGACGGAACCGGCTGTACGCCGACTGCTGATTATCGGTACGTGATCGCCACAGGCGCCGGCGCGGCTCCTGCTCCTCTTCCCCTTCACGCATTTCGGGCTCGTCCTGCGAGCGCTCATCCTGGCTGCGTGAACGTCTTTCATCCGGACGATCGGCCGGTTCCGCGTCCGCCTCGTCAACCTGTTGGGAAACCAGCCCTTCCGGCTCACGGGCTTCCGTTACAACCGTCCCGCGGTCCGGCATGTGCGTCGCGGATTCGGCCGCGTCCCGGTAACCCTGACCGGTTCCCGGTCTCTCACCGGCGGCCAGGCCGGCCCTGTCGCCGCTGCGGGTTGCTTCATCTTGGGCCCGCCGCTCCCTCACGGGTGCGATCGGTTCCCCGTTGGCGTCGGTATCGGGGGCTGCATCAGCATCAACAGGAGCAGGTGCCGGCACAGGAGCGATGCGATCAGCTCCCGTAACATCTTCCGCGGCCGATACCTGCGGCCCATCGGTATACGGATGCATCGTAACGCAGAGCAGATATCCGGTGCTTGCGCCCAGCAGGAAAGTCAGCACAAAGGCCAGTGCGATAGTTACTTGTGGATTCTTGCTCATGGTCTTCTGGTTTGTAATAAACGTGTCGAAATTCCAGCGTGTGTCGTTTTTCGAAAAAATCTGGTTTTGAATGACGGAGATCCTGCCGGTAGCCGGTTAGAGATCTTCATAGAGCCAGTGGTTGAGTTCCGGGGCCTGCTGCTGCTCCCATCCGAGAAAACGGGTCATCTGTTCGCGCGAATCGGCAGCCGCTTCATCCGTGGTCCCCATCTGGATGCCGGTGAACAGCACGATCAGGACGATGCCCACGGCAAGCACATACCGGCGGAAAAGCCGCCAGACCAGGAATTCCAGATCGGCACCGGCAGCGGCCGTCCTTTTCTGATGGAATCGGCGGATGGCATCATCGGCCGGCATCTCTTCCCGCATTCCTTCAAACAGGCCGGAAAGGCCCTCGCCGGTCTGCTGTATCATCCACTGATGGTCATTCCAAAGCTGCGGATCATGGGCCTGCACCTCCTGCCTGAGCTGTTCCATCTCGTCCTGTGCCAACAGGCCGTCCTGTGCATCGATCAGCCGTTCTCTCAGTCGCTCTGTTGTACGTTTTCGTTCCATAATGTTAATCGTGTGATCCGGGATCCATTCCCAGCTTGATCAATTCGTCTTTAAGTCGCTGCCGTGCAGTGAACAACCGGCTTTTAACGGTGCCGACAGCCAGGTTTTCCACTTCGGCGATCTCGTCGTAGGGCATTCCCTCCAGGTCCCGCATGGTAATGATGAGGCGGTCATTTTCGGAAAGCCGGGAAAGTGCCAGCCGCAGCAGGTGCTTCTGTTCGCGCCGGTCCAGTGCCTCGTCGCCGGTCTCGCCACCCTTGTACTCGTCGGGCTCGGTCTCGGCTTCGTTCCACCAGAAAATGCGCCGCTGGATCTTGTTACGCCGGAGCGCATCCAGCACCGTATTCCGTGCAATCTGATACGTCCAGGTGTATAGACCGCTGCTTCCATTGTAGAGATGGCGTTTTTTGTACACTTTCAGGAAGCTGTCCTGGGTGAGATCTTCGGCATCCAGCCCGCTGCCATACACCATGGAGCGCACCATCCGGTAGATCCGCGGATAGAAATCCGGGAGTTGCCGGTCCAGTTCATGCTCCGTAAGTAGCGTTGGCCGCATCGGTCTGTTTTACAAAAGTATGTCATCACAGGATGCTCCGTTTCTGCCTAGTCTGCTGTCGCCAGCCGTTATCTGCTGCCGTGCAAGCCAAAAGCTGCATTCGGCCTGCAATGTGTTATACGACCGACCCGGACTTCGGTTCGCAGCACTCAGCAAAAAAATCGGGTCACCTGTAAATTTCTGGGTGGATATTCCTTGTGGATGTTTTTTTTCGGGTGGATAAGTACCGCCCAAGTGAAGATATCACGCTTTGAGAAATTTTTCGGGGATGATTTCCCGGATTTTTTGCAACTGAAACTGGTGGATGCGGGCGTTGCCTGCCACGATGCGCTGGCCGAACAGCCAGTCGTCGCCGCCGGTCCAGTCCGTCACCACCCCGCCGGCCTCGCGGATCAGCAGGGATCCGGCCGCCACATCCCACGGGGAGAGCCCGTACTCGAAGAAACCGTCACAGCGTCCGGCCGCCACCAGGCATTGGTCAAAGGCCGCGCTGCCGGGGCGCCGGACTCCCTGGGTGTCGTGCATGAAGGCCTTGAACAGTTCCAGGTACGCATCCACAAGACCCAGGTCACGGTACGGGAATCCGGTGGCCAGGAGCGATTCTTCGGGTTTCTGGATGTCCGAGACGGACATTTTCTCGCCATTGAGCCAGGCGCCCTTGCCGGCTTCGGCCGTGAACCACTCGTCGCGGTTGACTTCCAGCACCAGGGCCGCCTGCGGGGTTTTGTTCTCCCACATGGCGATGGAGACGCAGTAGACGGGTACGCCGTGCGCGAAGTTGGTGGTGCCGTCGATGGGATCGATGATCCAGGTCCGCCGGCCTGTCAGTGTCGTTTCGCTGGCGGACTCCTCGGCCAGGATGTCGTCGTCGGGGAACGCCTCTTGTATGACCCTGATGATCTCCTTTTCAGCGTCCCCGTCGGCCCTGGTGATCAGGTCGTTTTTGCCCTTGAGGCCGATGTCCAGCCGGGACCGGTTCCGGTCGTAGTATGTGATGACTTCTTTTGCTTTTTCAGCCGCTCTGCGTGCTGTTTCAAGTGTTTTTGATTCCATGTATTGCGCTGATTCAATGTAATGTAATGCGTTCTGTGAAGAG
>SKWQ01000116.1 GCA_007128855.1 Balneolales bacterium | reverse complement strand
GTCAACGGCGAGCTGGCCGCGCGTCACGGGTTGCAGAGCTGGAGCAATGTCGAGTCGTTCGACCGCGACATGCCCATCAAATTCCCGCCCATCGCCTGGCCCAAGATGCGCTACAAAATGGAAACGGCGCTGGAGTCCGGGGTGGACAAGCTCATCACCTTCGAATTCTCCCATTTCATGAGCCCGAACTCCATGTACCCGTCCGCACGCACGCTCTTTGACCGTTACCGGGAATGGATGGAGGGCACACGACCATGAACGCATCCAACGCCATATCCGCCTATCGCAAGCAGATCGAACGTGAGTTGTTCGACCACGTGATCCCGTTTTGGGAGCGGCATTCGCCCGACCCGGAGCACGGCGGGTATTTCAACTGCCTGGACCGGGACGGCAAAGTCTACGACACCCGCAAGCACATCTGGCTGCAGGGGCGTCAGGCCTGGATGTTCAGCACGCTCTACCGCACCGTGGAGCAGAAGAAGGAGTGGCTGGATATGGCCGCGTCCGGCATCCGTTTCCTGCGCGATCATGCCATCCGGGAGGATGGGCGCGTCTGGTTTGCGCTGACCGCCGACGGGCGTCCGGTCCACATCCAGCGCAAGATTTTCTCCGAGTGTTTCTACACCATGGCGCTGGCGGGATACGCTCATGCCACGGGCGAGAGCCGTTACCTCCGGGAAGCCGAGGAGCAGCTGGAGCGGGTGTGGGAGTGGTCGAAGGATTTGGCGAAGGTGGGCCGGCCGGTGCTGGAAGGGCAGACGCCGTCGCAGGCGCTGGCCATCCCCATGATCCTGCTCAACCTCATCGAGGAGGTGACGCTCGGCGAAGGCGGGAAATACAGGGCGGAAATCGACGAATGCATCCGGCGGATGCTGCTGCACGTGCACCCGGACCGCCAGCTTGTCTTCGAGACGGTGGCGCCGGACGGGAGCTTCATCGACGATCCGGACGGACGGTTCCTGAATCCCGGGCATGCCATCGAGGCCGGATGGTTCCTGCAGCACTGGGCGCAGCGGCGCGGCGACCGCGAGCTGGCCGAAACGGCTGCCGACATGGTGCGCTGGTCGTTCCGCAGCGGGTGGGATTCCGAGCACGGAGGCATCTACTACTTCCTGGATTCCGAAGGATATTCCCCGGTTCCGCTGGAGTGGTCCATGAAGCTCTGGTGGCCCCACTGCGAGGCGATGTACGCGCACCTGCTCAACTACAAGCTGTTCGGCAGGGAGTCGGACTGGCAGGCATTTGCCCAGGTCACCGACTACAGCTTTGCGCATTTCCCGGACCATGAACATGGCGAATGGTACGGATATCTGGACCGCCGGGGCAACGTGACGCACCGGTTCAAGGGCGGGCCGTACAAGGGGTGCTTCCACGTGCCGCGCGCGCTCTGGCTCTGCTGGAACACCCTGCGTGAAATGGAAGTGTCGTGATACCGGATGGACGGCAGTGCGGCACTGCCACAGTTACCCTTCAACACTGAAACTTTGCATCCTGTCCATCGTAAATCACGGGATTGGGTATTTTTCTTCGTCAATCAAAACATCATCATGAAAAACTCATTACGTACGATTACATTAGCGGTTCTGTTGGTAACGGCCGCATCCACACACCTTTCAGCACAGACGCGCATCGGTTTTGAGCGGTATTACGAGCGCACCGATTTCCTGATGGCCTCTCCCGGTGCCATGACGTTCGGGCTTTACGGCTATGACAATCCCGCCCTGCTGCAGTACGTCCACCAGCCGGACATGGCTTTCTACTGGACCAGCGACAATTTTGCCGGGGATATCAGCCGGTGGGGGGGCATCTCCAGCTCGCCTGGATTCTCTTTCAGCTTCTTCAGCAACGATTTTGACAATATCCGGTTCCGCGACTACCGGATCGCCATGGGCGGAGGCACCGATGCGTCCTCGGTGGGCTTTGCCGTGAACTGGTACCGGGGAGCCACCGCGGCACAGGATCTCAGGGCCAATTTCACGCTGGGCACGCTGTTCCGTCCGGCCCCCTATTTTTCGCTGGGAATCACGGGAACGGCCACCTTCAACTACGAGTATTACGAGACGGTGATCGACATGGCGGTGCGGCCGCTGGGAACCCCGCTGCTGACCGTGTTCGGTGACTATGCCGTGGGCGAGGGCGCCGATGATTTCCTTGACGGACGCTGGTCGGCCGGGGCGGCCATTGAGACCCTGCCGGGCGTGCGCTTCACCGGACGCTACATCGACGACATCGGCTTCACCGCAGGCGTGCAGTTCAGTCTGGGCCGTGCCGGGGTCAGTTACCAGTCCCATCGTGACACCGACGGCAACCACCGCTACAACTCGTACAGCGTGCGTGCCGGAGCCCTGGACCGCAATATCTTCGACAGCTACATGCGCCGCGACAGGAACTACGTAAATGTTGGCATCCAGGGCGGACTCCCGTACCAGACCTACCGTTTCTTTGACAAACGTCAGACCTATCTGACCACGCTGGACCAGATCCACAAGGCTGCCACGGATCCCACCGTGACCGGAATCGTGGTCAACACGACCCGCATGGGCATCGACCAGGCCAAGACATGGGAGCTGCGCGAGGCGCTGAAGCGGGCGCAGTCCAACGGTAAAAAAGTGATCGTATACGTGGAACGCGGCGGCATGAACATCTTCCACCTGGCCAGCGTCGCCGATTATGTCATCATGGATCCCTACGGCGGACTCAGCATCCCCGGCTACGCCACCGGCACGACCTACCTGGCCGACATGCTCGAAGCCATCGGCATCGGGGTGGATGAGTTCCGCGAGATGGAGTACAAATCCGCCTTCGAAGCGCTCTCCCGCACGGAGATGTCCGAGGCCGACCGTGAGCAGCGCATGGCCATCATCGACGGGTTCTACGAATTGGTGAAGGCCGACGTGACCGAGGGACGCGGCATCGACGGCGAGAAATTCGATTCGTTGATCTGGCGCGGCATCGCATTGTCGCCTAAGGCACTGGTGGATGCGGGCATCGTCGACACACTCGCCCGTCCCCAGGATATCAACGGGATCATCGAGAAGCTGGATGGCGAAAAGAAAAACCGGATAAGCCCGGATGAGCTGTACGTCTACAACAAGCCGCGTGACGATCAGTGGGGCCCGACCAGCAAGATTGCCGTGCTGTATGCCGAGGGTCCGACCATGAACGAGAGCGGCATCCGCGCGCGGGTGTTGTCATCGGCGATCCGCCAGGCGCGGGAAGACCGCAGCGTGAAGGCCGTGGTCATGCGCGCCGACTCACCCGGCGGTGATCCGCTGGCATCGGACCTGGTGGCAGAGGAGCTGCGCAAGACCGCGGAGGTCAAGCCGGTGATCGTTTCCATGGGAAGGGTTGCCGCCTCGGGCGGTTACTGGATCTCCATGTATGCCGACACCATTGTTGCCGCACCCAACACCGTTACCGGCAGCATCGGGGTGATTTCGGGATGGCTTTGGGACGACGGCATGAGCCGCCATCTGCGCCTGCATACCGATCAT
>SKWQ01000259.1 GCA_007128855.1 Balneolales bacterium | reverse complement strand
TCCGACATATTTCTTTAGTGTAAATGTATTCAAACGGCCTCTTTTACCTTTAGAAAATTTTTCAGATTCCAAAATAATTGATGTTAATTCTTTAGCAGTCATGTCCTCTAAATCCAATGCGGATTTAATTTCTGAAATCGTCATTGGTTTACCATTTCTACCTTCAATTAATCGCGAAAGATCAACTATAATACCATTGGATGAGCTTTTATATACTACCTCTTCTTCAGCAATTGACTCCATTTTTTCTTCAAATACATTTCCATCCATATTTACGGGTATAGCACCAAGTTCAATGAGTTGTTTGTTTGCATTTTTTTCCTTGCCATCCGGTACTCTTATATAAATGGTACGTTCACGCTTTAACCCACTTTTTACACCCTCCCAGGTTCCGCCTTTGTCATTCGATTCTGCAACATAAATCACTTTAGATAAGCCATAGATTGTCTTATTCCTGTCCATTGCAAGCCCGACCGACCAAGGGGCTTTAGGATGGTAAGTACTTAACAGTAATACATCTCCTTCAACAATGTGTTCGTAATACTTTTTTGTAGTGTACGTTAAAATACCCTGAGGCAAAACAATGATGCTCTTCCCTTTATATTTTAAAGCTGAATCAAGTGCTTTTCTGTCAACACCTTTCGCGAAACCACTTACGATAACATTTCCATCATTGACCATTTTTTTGGATATGTTATCAGTAAATGTGAGAGATTTTTTTCCACTTTTTCTTGCACCTACAATGGCAACTGTATTTTCATCTAAAAGTGAGCGATTACCTTTTATATAGATTAGAATTGGCGCATCTTTTTTAAGATTGTCTTTTAGAATCTGAGGATAATGCCCTTTTTGAAATATGTTTATTAGTTCATATCCCTGATCGGTCAGCTCTTCGTAAAGAAATGAGTAGTTCGGCAATTTGTCCACTTCTTCTTTTAAACCTGTCCACTCCTTGTCTTTAAAATTAAAATCCAGCTTATTATTCTGTTTTATTGCAGTTAAAGCATCTTCAATTGTCATTTTATCATGAACAGATTGAATCAAAAATTCAATTTTTCTTCGATTCGAAAAATTTCGGGCATGTGCAAACGCCATCCAGTATGAATAATGGTTATTCATTATCTGCCACCTACCGTTTTTGCAATAGTTAACGGGGCTACTTCAGTTGCTCCTTTACGCTTCAGCATATTTCCAATCGTTTTTATTGTTTGGCCTGAATCAAAAATATCGTCAATTAACAGTATTTTCATTCCTCTAAGGTTGTCAGTACAATCAAATGCATTCTTTAAATTTTCCTTTTTTGAAATTGAAGAGTTAAACACTTTTTGTGGTTGAGTTTTTCTCAATTTTACCAATGAATGGCTTATGGGGATTTTCAAAACTTTCGAAATTTTTTCAGCAAAGTTTTTTACCAAATTTCCAGATTCTGTTGGTGGAACATAAAGAATGATATCGAATTGTTTTTGACCGAATTTTTTCCTAAATGCTTTTAAGGTTAGTCTTAGCAAAAAATCCGGGAAATCTCCACCACCTTCATATTTTGAATTACGAATAGCACTACCAACATTACTGACTCCATAATAGGAGGCAGCTACTCCATCTATCATTATACCAGTTGTTGTTGCCACTTCTAATGACGGAAAATAAGTCTCCCGAAACTCTTTTATTTTGCCAGCCTGACCTTCACTCAAACTTACTTCAATGTGTTTACCGGTATCATTATCACACTTACCACATTCATCATTTGTACTATCAGGGTCTCCTAAATAACTTTGTAAAAAGTTCATTCTGCACCCATCGTGATGAATGTATTCCTTCATACTTTGAAAATCCCTCATCTTGGCTTCACGCAACTTCATAAATGGCTCTGTATTCAACTCCGGGGCATTAAAAAGCAGTTCATAGTTAGTTGATCTTCCAACTCTCTTTACAACAATCTTTTGATCAATCAGGTCATTTAAAATTACATTAACCTGTGTGCGCTTAAGATTTACTTCCCGAATTATAGCGTACAAACCAAGACTTCTTTTTTTAAGTACATCAATTACCCTTTGATAATGGATCTCTTTGGGCCTGTTTGAGTTTATAAATGATAATGGGAGCACATCATCTCTATCTTCATCATAATAAAGCAATACAGGTGTGTATTTCCCGTCCCTTCCGGCTCTTCCAATTTCCTGGTAGTAGTGTAAAGGAGAAGTTGGTACCTGGAAATGGATGACGAATCGAATATCCGGCTTATCAATTCCCATCCCTAACGCATTGGTTGCCACCACACATTTAAACTCATTCTTCATGAAGCCCTGTTCAATCGCATTTCGGGAATCATTATCCAAACCCGAATGATAATAGGTCGACTTAATACCATTAAACTCTAACCAGTTCGAAACTTCCTCACATTCATATCTCGTTCCACAATAAATGATGCCTGTACCTTCTATAGATGGAATAACTTTCTGTAAAGAGGCTAATTTCGAATCTTTATCATTAACGTGCACTACTTGTAAAGCAAAGTTTTCTCTTGCAAGATTTCCGCGAACTACTGTTAACCGGTCTCCACCCATCTGTTTTTTGACATCCATCTCAACACGCTTCGTAGCAGTAGCTGTGCAAGCAAGTACAGGAAAATCTTTCTGAAGTAATTTTACGAGGTTTACAATTCTTCTGTATGATGGCCTAAAATCGTGACCCCAAACAGAAATGCAATGCGCTTCATCCACCACTACCATTGCCAAGTCTATTTCCTGGACGGTTTCCAGCCATTCGTGGTCTTCCTGTCGTTCCGGTGCGATATACAACATGTCATAATAACCTGATTTAGCCCTTTCAAGTATATCGGCCTTTTCTTCTAATGATAAAGAACTATTGACATAGGCTGCCCTAATTCCAAGGTCTTGCATAGAATTTACCTGATCTCTCATCAGTGCAATAAGAGGTGAAAAAATAACCGTAGTCCCCTTTAAATATTTAGCAACGAACTGGTAAACAAGTGACTTACCATAACCGGTTCGTTGAATCATTAAAACTCTTTCACCACGCATTAACTTTTCAATAACTTCCCATTGTTCATCGTAGAACCTTTCGATCTGAAACCATTCGCTAAGTTTTTGCTCCGCTACCTCTCTGTTAATAGAATTATTCATCGTTTATCTCCATCAATTATAATTCACCGTATCTCACTCCCATCAATCCAGTCAAACTCCTTCACCGCCTTCTTCTTCTTTTTGTCGTTCAGGCTTTTCAGGTATTAGTAGATAATTTTTTTAAATCCGAATTTTCTGTATCTCTGGTTTTGTTGCTTTTTCCAATCGTATCATTGCATCAACTATGGCTTCATAAATAGGCTCCCATTCCTCTTCTGGAGTTTGCCAGCCACCGATATCGTAATCTTTTTTGATAATACAAGCCCTGGCTGTTTCCATCTCCTCCCATTCCAGAGGTTCGCCAAATTTCTCTTCTATCCGTTCTTTTTTGGTTAATAATTCATTAAAGATGGCAAGGTTTTCGT
>SKWQ01000068.1 GCA_007128855.1 Balneolales bacterium | reverse complement strand
GACCGCGAGACGCGCATCACCCGGAGCACGGAATGGCACTACGGCGCGCATGGCTCGTGGATCCTGCCCGAGGGACTGCGGCTGCACGCCCAGTACCGGGGCTCCCGCAGCGGGCTGGATATCGAGGAGGATATCACACGTCCCAGAAAGGAGGGCTACACCTCCTCCAGCAGCCATTTTGTGGATGCGGACATGATCTGGAACCGGGGCGGCAACCTGCTAGCCGCCGGCTACCGGTTTGTGTCGGCCGAACGGTGGGCCGAATTCCAGCCGTTTGACGTGCTGCTGACCGATGCACAGCGGCGCATGCACCGGTTCGTGACCGGCTGGTCGTCGCGCGTTGCCGGTGACCTGGAAGTGGGGCTGGAGTGGCACATCGCCTACGGGGACCAGTCCGAGGACGATTACTACAGCAGCGTATCCTGGTCGGTGGACCACAGTGACATCGGATTCCGGACCGGTTTTGCCGGTGGCATGGGCAGCCGGGTGCGGCTTGCCGCCCACTACGGCTACCTGAACCGGAGCGCATCCAACAGTATCCTTGAAACCGGACAGACCGGCCGGTTTTTCAATGAGTACCGGCGCCGGGACATCGATTTCATGCTCTCCGGGTACTCCCTCCATGAGAGTACGATCCGGGCGGAGATCCGGCACACCGGCAACCATGAATTGCATATAGGCATCCTGGCCCGCCAGCAGCAAGGCCACGATTCCGGACAGAAACGCAGGACCATCACATCGTCAGTCACTTACCGTATCCCGTTGCCCTGAGGCAGCCCGGATTGTCCCGGTATCCCGGAGCTTCCTGCAAGGATCCGGCACCAGGGGCATTGCGGACAGAATTGGTTCACTGGCAGGTGTGCGAATGTGTACACAAGAAGCAGCAACCCATCACCTAAAAAGGAGTACTATGAAAAAAGCGATACTTGTGCTTATAGCCTTTTTGATAGCCGCGCCCGTCACGCAGGCCCAGGAAAACTGGACTACCGTGCTGGAACCGGCATTCGAAGGCTTCCTCAATGACACTCAATTCCTCTCCGCTACCGAGGGCTGGGCGGTCGGGTCCAACGGCATGCTTAAGCGTACCACGGACGGCGGTCTGACCTGGACCGACATGGCGACGCCGGGTTACGAGGGCGCCACCTTTACATCGGTGCATTTCATCGATTCCAACACCGGCTGGGTCGGATCCAGCGGCGCCTTCCTGCTCAAGACCGTGGATGGCGGACAGAACTGGACCGAAGTACCCCTCCAGGATCTGGTTTCGCATCTGGACGTGAACCAGTTCCGCCGTGTCCAGTTTCTGAACGCGGACGTCGGGTACATGGTGATCGGCCGTGTGAACAACCAATACATGTTCAAATCAGATGACGGCGGGACTACCTGGGCGGTTCAGGACTCGCTGATCGGCGGCAACTGGCTCGACTTCGATTTCTATGATGTCAATCGCGGCGTGATCGTCAGCAACAGCTCGACCGGTCAGAGATACACCCATGACGGCGGGGAGACCTGGAATCAATCCAATACGCTCGCATCCGTCAGCAACCTGACCATGCTCAACGCTGTCCGTTGGGTCAATGAGGACAAGGTCATCGCCTTCGGTCAGGGCAACGCCTTCCAGAACCTGACCACCACGGCTTTCCTTTCCGTAAATGGCGGGGAAACCTTTGATCAGGTGACGTTTGATCCGGCAACCACCATGGATGTGTTTACCGGCGTGCTGGTGCTGGACGAGGACAACATGCTGGCATTCGGACACAACCGTGCCACGCGTCCGGTCGTCGCCCGCACCACGGACGGCGGCCTGAACTGGACGACCGAGCTGCAGGACTACAGCGTGAACTTCCAGCAGGCAACCATGGCAGGCGACCGGATCATCGTGCAGGGCTCCACCAGCTCGCTCTTCTACTCCGACGACAACGGCGCTACGTTCGAGTTCCTGGGTGCCTATCCCTACTCCGAGATCCGTTACATCCAGTTCGGTGAGGACTATGGATACGCTGTCAACTCCAGCAGCAAACTCTTCTCTTACAACAGCGCTGCCGATGCCTTCGAATTGGTCGGCCCTTCGCTGCACAACAGTCCCGGCCGCGGCAACAACATGTACTTCCTGGACGAGATGACCGGCTTCATCCACAAAGGAAACCGGCAGATCGTCAAGACCACCGACGGCGGACAGAGCTGGACCACTGTTCTTGAAGACCTCCCGAACAACTTCAACAACCGCTCGGGAGGTATCTGGTTCACCGATGAGGATATCGGCTACGCCTGGCTGAGCAAGAATACCGGCACGGCCCATGCCATCTACCGGACCACCGACGGCGGCGATACCTGGGCAGAGTACCAGACCTTCACCGGTCCGGCCAACATCGCCGGCGTCATGAAGTTCTTCACCGATGACATCGGTGTGATCGCCGGTCCGCGACGCAACATCATCCGTACCGATGACGCGTTCGCCACCGAGCCGGTCACCCAGTTCCTGGAAGAGGGCTTCCCGGATGGTTTCTCCGCAACGGCTGATTTCCGCGACATGGCCATCCTGAACGAGACCACCGCATGGGCCGTAGGAAACGGGTTCGTAGTGAAGACCACCGATGCCGGCGAGAACTGGGAGTGGGTTGACCTCGGTATTGACCACGAAGGTTTTGACGGCAACTTCTACAGTGTCGCGTTCAGCGGTGACCGGGCCTATGCCGTCACCTTTGGCGGTTATATCATCAAGTCCGAGGATGCCGGCGCCACCTGGACGGTCGACGACACCTTTGCCGGTGATCGGATCTTCATTTCCGCCAGCTTCCACGACGACCGGATCTTCATCGGATCCACCATCGGCGAGATCATCGCCGGTGAAATACCTGCGGAAGGATTCGCGGTGACCTTCAACGTGGACATGCGATTTGCCGATGACTTCGATCCCGATGTGTACGACGTCTACCTTTCCGGTGATTTTGTTGGATGGGATCAACCTGGCAGCAATCCTGATGCCAAAATGACCCCGCGCGACGACAGCCCCATGGTCTACACCGTCACATTCAATCTCGAGGCCGGCGACTATGCCTACAAGTACTTCCTTGTCGAAGATGCCCCGGATTGGGACAACAGTGAGTGGCCGGGCGACCCGAACCGGACCGTGTCGGTGACCGATGACACCGAGATCAATGACTACTTCGGGTTCCAGGAGCCCCCCATGCTCACTGGAAACTTCTTCATTCCGCAAGGTGAACACGATCGCGGATTTGCCGATCTGGCCGAAGCCATAGACCTGTTGAACCAGCTTGGTGTTTCGGGTAACGTCACCTGGTACATCACCGGCGATCTGGACCACAGCGATGCCGAGCTGGCATGGATCGAACGGGATGACCTCGGCGAGGCAAACCAGCTGACGATCCGTCCGGCCGATGGTGCCACCCCCGTGGTCTCCTTCTCCGGAGCGCACGGACTGGCCCTGAACAACACCAGCTGGGTGACCATCGACGGTGACAACGGCGCTGGCGGACACATGACCTTCCACCTGGCAACGG